>NZ_JBYUPU010000050.1:0-47246 GCF_058135425.1 Paenibacillus sp. MAH-35 | reverse complement strand
ATTTCAAATGTATATGTAAAGAAAATAATCGAGTTTAAAATGATGTTAAGTGGAATTTCGTTGGTAGCTCTAGTTATGACCTTTGTTGTAAGTATTATAATATTTCTTTATGTTGTTGTCCCTTTATCCCACATTGATATAGATTAAGGGGAGCTTTCGCTCCCCTCATTTTATTCCCACGAGGCACTATTACTTACTGTTACCATACTTTGAACACTGCGGGCTCCGAAAATTCCATTGCCATGCCACGAGATGACGTTACCATCTGACTTTTTAGCTCGGAAGGAGGAAGAACCCCCACCATCTAGAAGTAGCGAAGCATGACTAACACATCCCAGTCTAGTCATAATTAACCGAGTATACCAAGGAGTACATTGGTCTACAGTAACTAACAACATTTTACCTCCGGTTTTGTACCCGATTGCTGTACGAGGGCGCAAAGCAGGCTCGGTATTATTATCAGGGCCAACCATATCGTTGATTCCTGCAGCTCCCTCGTTGTTACGGATTGCAGCATAATACTCAGATTTGGTTAGTGGCTGGTCGCAATGAAGACTAATACCGCCGATCGCCCACTTGAAATTACTAATTGCTGCTTTATCTGTAGCGTGGGCTACAATTGATTTGTCTAGAATACCATTATTATACATGAATATTGTACCACGATTTCTACTACCTTGTAGTCCATTCGAGCCACCGTAATTCTTTAAAACCAATCCATTTTGTATAGCTACTCCAAGTAAGTCTTTGTTATCAGGGTTAAAGAAAGTTCCATTAACACCGTATTTTCCAGAGTTAGGGACTGTTAAATTACCAATATTTTCCACATTGATATCTGCCAAATCACATTCGATGTAAGCAACCGAAAAAGAATAAGGGGTATCAGGAAAGTTGTGCATTACTTCACTACGATACTTTGCAATTCCCATATTAGTCACTCCGAATTATTTTTTTCCAAGGGGGGCCAGCAACAAAATTTTACCCCTAAAACTCCGTTGCTGCCTTGGTACTTAATAAAAGTGACTTTCTTAAGCTGAAAAACAACCATATATCGAAAAAAATAAATATGTATCGATTTGTTGGATATCTTGGGACTCTGCTCTATTTAGTAGATTCGGATAAGCTAGTTTGTGACCTCAGCCAGACTGATTCTCTACAATAAGTCCTAACTATCTGAAAAAAACAAAAAACCTCCTTAACCAGACACATAGTCGGAAAGGAGGTTTCGTGTTTAATAAGATATTGCCACGAGAAGCGGAGGGCAGGACGATCTGCGCCATCTACTGCAACAGGTGCCGGTACGGCGAATAATCGATGCCGTTTTTCTCCAAAAACGAAATCAAACTCTTATGGTCCCGCTTCGGGGTCGCGAGGATGTAGCCTTCGATGCAGTGCTCTTCCGTTACTTCGCTAGCGCCTTTCTCCAGAGCGACTTGGCCGATGCGGGCTGCGATCGAATGGCGGGCGATGTCGCGGAACGGGCCGGGCACCGGGGAGACCAGCTTTTCCAGGAACGATTTGGAATCGTCCGTCCACAGGTGGCGGGATGATTCGACGTAATGGTTCTGCCAGTCCAGCTTGGACTTGCCGTCGGCTTTGGGCAATACTTTCATAAATTTACGAAACATGAAAAATCCGCCTACCGACATGAAAAGCAGCAGCACAAATCCCCAAAATATGAGAAACAGCATGAAATTATCCGAAGGCATTGTTCATTCTCCTTGAAGAACTGGTGTTATTGGAATTATACCCTATTCGTAGATTTATTTGAAGTTTCTTAGTACAATAGGGAAAGCAAATGCAAAGGAGTCGAAGAAGATGTTGAAAATCGGATCTCATGTTTCTTTTTCCGACAAAGGGCTGTTGAACGCGGCGCAAGAGGCCGAATCTTATGGTTCCAGCACGTTCATGATCTATACCGGGGCTCCGCAAAATACTAGACGCAAACCGATCGAGGAGCAATATATTGAAGAAGGCAAGGCGCTTATGGAGAAAAACGGCATCGGCGAAATTATCGTCCACGCGCCTTATATTATTAATTTGGGTTCTTACAAAGAAGATACGTTTGAGCTCGCGGTCCGCTTCCTGCAGGACGAGATTCGCCGTACCGATTATTTGGGCGTGCGCAATATCGTGCTTCATCCGGGCGCGTATACGGACAAAGATGCGGAGTACGGCATCGCCCGTATCGCCGAAGGCCTGAACGCAGTGCTCAGCGGCACGAAAGACACGAACGTTAACATTGCGCTGGAGACGATGGCGGGCAAAGGCTCGGAGATCGGGCGCTCGTTCGAAGAGCTTGCGCAAATTATGGATAAAGTTGAAGACAACAGCCGACTGACCGTTTGCCTGGACACCTGCCACGTTCATGATGCAGGTTACGACATTGTGGACGATTTTGACGGCGTTTTGAATCATTTCGACAAAACCGTCGGCCTTGACCGTCTGGCCGTCATCCACCTGAACGACAGCAAAAACGTCCGGGGAGCCGGCAAAGACCGCCATGCACCGGTAGGCGCAGGCCTGATCGGCTATAAAGCGATGAATTACATCGTGCACCACGACAGCCTGCAGCATCTGCCGATGATTCTCGAGACGCCGTGGATCGGCAAAGAGGACAAAACCGTCCGTCCGATGTACGAAGCGGAAATCGCGCTGCTTCGCGGCGATTTGAACGGGCGTTTCGGAGCCGAGTTCCTCGATCATCTCGAGCGTTTGCACCATTATTTCGGCAAGCAGGAAGTCAACCACCGCGACTTTGTCGTGTCGACCTGGGATGTGCTCAAAAACGACGCGAAAGCGAAAAAAGCCGACCCGCGCGAGCCGATGGAACGTCTGTACGATATGGTGCTTGAGAGCAAGCTGTTCCCGGATTTGAGCGAGGAGCAGATCAATCACCGCATTACTGTCTGGCTGGCCGGCAAGGAAATACTGGCAGCCGTCTAAGAGAGGTCCGCTTGCGGCAAATGCGACGGACGACGGACGGAAGCGGCGGACAAGCGGCAGGATCGAATGTCCGTCTACCACTACTACCTACGGGTCTGACCGACCGGCGAAAATGCGTCGGACAGGCTCCTATGTTACGAGAGGAACGAGAGAAGGCAGATGAGTCCCTTAGTTACACCACCGAACCGGCAGCGTTCCGACCGCCATCAAGACCGGGCGCGGATGCTCATATCTTGTCCCGACCGCCCGGGTATTGTGGCGGCGGTATCGCAGTTTTTGGCCAAACACGGCGCGAACATCGTCCAGTCGGACCAATATACGATGGACCCGGAAGGCGGCATGTTTTTCATCCGGATCGAGTTTGACCTCCCGCAGCTTGAAGTGAATCTGGAGAAGCTTAAACAGGATTTCGCGGGGACGACGGCAGCCGAATTCTCGATGAAGTGGCGAGTTACGCAAGCCGGCCGCAAGCAAAGCATCGCCGTGTTCGTATCGAAGGAGGACCATTGCCTGCTCGAGCTGTTATGGCAATGGAAATCCGGGGACCTGTATGCGGATATTGCGATGGTCGTCAGCAATCACCCGGATATGCGCGACACGGTCGAATCGTTCGGCATTCCGTACCACCATATCCCGGTTACGGCCGATACGAAAAAGGAAGCGGAAGCGAAGCAGTTGGAAGTGACGCAGGGCGTCGATGCGATCGTGCTGGCACGATATATGCAGATCATCTCGCCTTCGTTTATCGAGCATTACCCGAACCGGATCATCAACATCCACCATTCGTTTCTGCCGGCGTTCGTCGGCGGCAAGCCTTATGCCCAAGCGTATGAGCGCGGTGTGAAAATTATCGGCGCGACTGCGCATTACGTGACTGAAGAGCTGGACGGAGGCCCGATTATCGAGCAGGACGTGCAGCGGGTCAGCCATCGAGACAATGTGGAGGCGCTCAAGCGGATCGGCCGGCATATCGAGCGGATCGTGCTGGCGCGGGCGGTGTCGTGGCATGTGGAAGACCGTATTTTGACTCACCAGAACAAAACCGTCGTCTTTAATTGACGACGAATATAGACAACCCGCCTGATGCCGGTTATGGCAGCAAGCGGGTTGTTTTTTATGAGCAAAGTTCCAAGGAAGCTGAATCCTTACTGCTGGTCTTCTGGCAAGAAAAGCTACCTTTTACGCTTAATGGACATGAATGCAGCTTAGAACGGCAAAACGGGACGCGGAGGCAGCTAACGGACATAATGAACGCTTACAACTGCATAATTAGCGAAATCGTGGAAAAATCGCACGATAGGTGTACGGATGACCGTTACAGCGAAAAAAGGCTGAAATGGGGCGGATAAGAGGCTCTGATGTCCATTACAGAAATTGGACTGTTTCGTCTCTGTGACATCCTGTGCGGCAACTCTCTCCCTCAATAACAGAAGCTTCAAGCAGCGAATCAATGCAGCCGCTGCTCTTGAAACGTCCACTCCACTGCGACGCAAATTTTTTTTATACTTTCCAAGTAAACGTGCAAATTCCGCTGAGGGGACCTAAGCGGGCATATAGACGGCTCAGCAAGGATGAACACTAATTACCCTGCCGATGCTGGAAAACGCTTCCGTATCCTCTAGTATCCTATAAGAGTTGCTTATAAAATTGGCCGATTTTAGCCGTGAAAATGAGCTGAGACCCGGTCCGCTGAACGATTGGCGAGGAATGTTCTGTTTGAAAACCGATATAGATGGTTAAAGAGTTAAGTGCCTATTGGAAGAGAAACACGGTAATCCGGACTGTATGATAACCGTCTCTTCAAGGCTGTCTCTTATTTATAAATAAAATTTATAATTAGGAGCGGTAACACATTCATTTTCAAAGGGAGGATGCAGATGAAAGCGATCAGAACGAACGGGAGATGGAGTCTGGCGGTAGTCCTTGTACTGCTCACGATCATGTTGGCCGCGTGCGGGGGGACGGGCGGGACTACACCCGCAGGAGGAGACCCGGATCAACCCGGCGCTGCCGCACCGGAAGGCAAGAAGCTGGTCGTCGGGACCGATACGAGTTTTGTGCCGTTTGAATTCCGCAATGAGCAGACGGGGAAATACGAAGGATTCGATATTGATTTATGGGCGGCCATCGCCAAGGAACTGAAACTGGAGTACGAGCTGAAGCCGATGGATTTCAACGGGCTGATTCCGGCGTTGCAGTCGGGAAGCATCGATGCCGCTCTGGCCGGCATGACGATTAAGGAGGAGCGGAAGCAGCAGGTCGATTTCGCTTTGCCGTACTACGATGCGGGGCTGCTCGTACTTGTCCGATCGGATGAAACCGAGATTAAGGGTGTCGGCGACTTGAAAGGGAAGGTGGTCGCGAGCAAATCCGGTACAACCAGCTACGACTACGCGAAGGCCATTGAAGGAGTGAAGGAGGTCAAGCCTTTCCCGAATATAGATGGCGCTTACATGGAATTGATCAATAAGGGTGTTGATGCCGTTGTGTTTGATTCCCCGAACATTTTGTATTTTGCAAAGGTGAAGGGGGCAGGCAAAGTAAAGCCGGTGGGCGAGCTGCTTGAGGGGCAGCAATACGGGATCGCTTTCCCGAAAGGAAGCGCTCTCGTAAAACGGGTTGATGAGGCGCTGCAAACGTTGTTTAAAAATGGTACCTACGAGACGCTTTACGAAAAGTGGTTCGGTCAGAAACCTGCCAAAATGCCGGGCTCGTAAATAGATGCGAAGTGCGGAACCAGCGCTTAAGATTGTCAGCCTTCGCATCACGGTCGGAGGAAAGGGGGAAAAGACTTGCAGTTCAACTGGAGCGGTGCGGCCCAATCGTTGCCGTTTTTGCTGGAAGGGTTAAAAATTACGCTGCTCATTGCCGTGTTTGGCCTTATCTTCGGGTTTATGGTCGGATTGATTGCCGGACTGGGGAGAACGTCCCGTAATAAAGCGATATACGGTCTTGCTACGGTTTATGTGGAGATGATCCGGGGCACGCCGATTCTCGTTCAGGCGTTATGGCTGTACTTCGGACTTAATCAGGTGCTTGTACAAACGGTAGGATGGCGGATCCCCGGTGATATTGCCGGCATTATCGTAATCGCCATTAATGCGGGGGCTTACATAGCGGAAATTGTAAGAGGCTCCATTCAATCGGTCGAGAAGGGACAAGAAGAGGCGGGACGGTCGCTTGGTTTAACCCGCTTTCAGACGTTCGTTCATATCATCTACCCCCAAGCGTTTAAACGAATGATCCCGCCGCTCGGCAATCAGTTTATTATCAGCCTGAAGGATACGTCCCTGCTGTCCGTTATTTCGGTCGGGGAGCTGATGCGCAACGGTCAGGAGGTCGTGGCCAGCAGCTTTAACGCGCTGGAGATTTATACGATGGTGGCCGCGATGTATTTGCTGCTGACCTTGACGCTGTCCTTTCTGCTGAAGCGGATCGAAAGGAGGCTCGACGTCCATCATGATAGAAGTCCAAAATCTGCACAAGTCGTTCGGCCAGCTCGAGGTGCTTAAAGGAATCGATTGCCGGATCGAGGAGCGGGAAGTAGTGTGCATCATCGGGCCGTCAGGATCGGGGAAAAGTACGTTTCTCCGATGTCTGAACTTGCTGGAGAGCGTAACGAGCGGCCAGGTGATTGTAGACGGCCACGATCTGACCGATCCGGGCACGGATATCAATCAGGTGCGGGAAGAAGTCGGCATGGTTTTTCAACGGTTTAATCTGTTTCCTCATTTAACGGTAATGGATAACATAACGCTGGCCCCGAGGAAGGTGAGGAAGAAGTCCAAGGAGGAGGCCCGCCAATCGGCGCTGGTCTTGCTCGATAAAGTCGGGCTTCGCGAGAAAGCGGATGTGTATCCCGGCAAGCTGTCAGGCGGGCAAATGCAGCGTGTGGCGATCGCCCGTGCGCTTGCGATGAACCCAAAGGTGATGCTGTTCGACGAGCCGACCTCAGCGCTCGATCCCGAGCTCGTAGGCGAGGTGCTGGCCGTCATGAAGGATTTGGCCGCGGAAGGCATGACGATGGCAGTCGTCACCCACGAGATGGGTTTTGCCAAAGAAGCCGGCGATCGTGTCTTGTTTATGGATCAGGGGATTATTATGGAGGAAGGCGAGCCAAGCCGCTTGTTCGAGGACCCGCAAAACGAGCGGACCCGCGAATTTCTTAGCAAGGTGATTTCGTAGTTTAATTAGCAAAAACGGATGACCCCGGATCTTTGTTGAACGGGGTTATTCGTGTTGTTAATGGTTAAAGGACTTAATATGTAACCAAAGGGATCTCTGGATAGGTGGTGAGATAAGAGAAAGAGGATTTGTTCTTTTCCATTTAGAAGGAAATGAAAGGAAAATGTGGAATATAATTTGGATAAAGGAGTGTAGATTATTTGCTTTGGAGGGAAAACGATAAGATGAAACGTATAGTTACTGCCATCGTTCTGTTATTCCAGCTTATTTGGCTGTCGGCTGTAGGGGCAGAACCGTCTATCATTCGCAATTCCGATTCTGATAATTGGGATAAACCTGCTGCCGTTTCGTTTGAGGCGTTCAAAACCAGTACGGATGTGTTCGCCGCAGCCGCCCGATTCGAGTGGACGGACCGGCAGCTCTCTTCTATTAAGCATGAGCATTATATCCGTTTTCCTGCATTTGAGTTTCGATCGGATCGGCCCGACGAGTTGGAGCCTCAAGCGATTTTCACGAACGTTCCGGCAGCAAAATTCGAGAGGGTTCCGGAGAATAGTTCGGAAGGTTATCGGATCAAAGCGACGATTTGGGATCCGGAGCAGCTTCGTGCGGACACACCTTATTTTGTCCGAACATTTTGGAAACGATCGGGGAACGATGAGACGCACCAGGTGACGATAGAATCGCTGCAAAGATTCGCCCAGCCGAATGGCTCTGTAAATGATTTGCCAGACACTAGCGATAAAATATCGAGCGTATCCTGGAACAATTCGCAGGAGGTACAGTGGCCCACTGAACGGTACACATCAGAAGATCCGGTCATTCGGTACTATGGACCGCAGAAGAAACCGACAGCAGCCAAAATCAAGAGCGATGCCGCTTATATAAACTCCAAAGAAGCGCTCAAACAATACAGAAACAACGCGAACTCAAAATCGGATACTATACCGGAACAGTATGCCCAGTTTGCAATTACATTTGACCGTAAAGATGTAAGTAATATGATTGAACGTTTAATTACAGATTATGGAATAGAAATCACCCAAATATACGCAACAGCGGTTGGGTATGATGATAAGCTATATACAATAAGTTGGTTTGGTTCCGACTATAAAAATCCGCCTGAGTTCGGATCTGAGGTGCGCTTTAAATCATTCTATATCACCGAGCTGGAAGGTTATGCTCACGGAAGCGACCTATTAGAGATACAAGATTTTTTAGACAACGGCATCATCGAATGGACGGATAAGCGGGGTTATAATCCAACCGGAATCAAAACCTGGCTCGAACGCTTTGGGAGAAATTAGTAATTAAACCTTCATTTTGTAACGAAACACAACCTTCGATCTTCGCTAACAATGCGGATATAGGAGGTTGTGATTTTTTTGCCTAGCATTTTAGAATGAAGTGCAGGGTCCCCAAAAAAGTACCTATCAATTAACGGTGCAGACCGCTTGGAAAACATTATGCAATGAACACATGTATATCCCGTGTTAAGATGAGAAAACCGCATGGAGGACGGCTGGTCGGCAAGACGGTCGGAGCTTTTCATGAGGAATACGGACAGGCCGAAGCTTCATTGTGAAGCGCGGGGGAACCCAGATCCACCGGGGTGAAGCCAACGTTTGTTGGCCGGGTGATTGCTCTTTGACCCGAATCCGTCAGCTAACCTCGCAGGCCGCAAAAAGGAGAGGATGGTTTACATGCGTTTCAAAAAGACAGTAATGGCCGGGGTACTTGCACTCAGCGTAGTTGCCGGAACAAGTTCCGCTTTCGCCGCAACTTCGTACACGGTGAATCATAGCGACACGATGTGGAAAATATCGCAGCGTTACGGGGTCAGCCTGCAGTCGCTCATCCAGGCGAACCCGCACGTGGCGAATCCGAATATAGTATGGCCGGGGATGAAGCTCGTTATCCCGGGGACAGGTTCGTGGTACGGAGGCGGGAATGGCAGCGGGGACGGAAACGGCGGCGGAACAGGACAAGGCACCGGTTCCGGAGCGGATACTTCGACTCCGTATGCCGACCAAGTAGTGACCCTGGTCAACCAGGAACGCGCCAAAGCGGGATTGAAGCCGCTCGCGAACGATCCGGCACTGACGGCGATGGCGATGGACAAAGCGAAAGATATGTACAACAACAACTATTTTGATCACAACTCGCCGACTTACGGTTCGCCGTTCGATATGATGCGTTCTTACGGAATCCGTTACACATATGCCGGCGAAAATATCGCCAAAGGCCAGCGCAATCCGCAGGAAGTGATGAACGCCTGGATGAACAGCCCGGGTCACCGTCAAAATATTATGAGCCCGAACTTCACGAAGATCGGCGTCGCGTATTATAACGGCGAATGGGTGCAGGAGTTTATTGCGAACTAATACAAGGTCATTTTCTATTGGGAATGTACAATGTTTTGGCAGTATGCCCTCACAGACAGCGCATGAACCAGTCATCGTTTTGTTACAATAAGAAACAGCCGGCGTTCCTTTGAAGGACGGAAGAAGCGTCGTGTTTACAAAATTAAAAAAACGTCAATTCCCCCGGAAGTTACGGACATGCCTGCAGGAGCTGTCCTTTCATCCGGGGGAGTTTTGTAAATCGACACCGCATTTTGCCTTGGTTCTGTGGCAAACAAGCAAATCAAGTGGTACAATAATGCAAGCGACTGAAAGTGTCCGCTGGACGAAGAAGGGGGTTCGCGCAGGGTAGACACCCGGCACGCGGCGAATACCGATTTTTGGGAGGAATGGAACGATGACGTCTCAAACGAAATCGATTGATCAATTGGCGATCGATACGATCCGCACGCTGTCTATTGATGCGGTGCAAAAAGCGAATTCGGGGCACCCCGGCATGCCGATGGGAGCAGCTCCGATGGGATACGCGCTCTACGCTAACCTGATGAAACATAATCCGGCCAATCCGGAATGGATCGACCGCGACCGTTTTGTTCTGTCGGCAGGGCACGGCTCGATGCTGCTTTACAGCCTGCTTCATCTAAGCGGCTACGATTTGTCTATGGAAGATTTGCAAAATTTCCGTCAATGGGGCAGCAAGACGCCGGGTCATCCGGAGTACGGCCACACGGCGGGCGTAGACGCAACGACCGGTCCGCTCGGACAAGGGTTTGCAAGCGCCGTCGGTATGGCGATGGCTGAAGCTCATATGGCGGCTACTTATAACCGTGACGATATGAACATTATCGATCACTATACATATGTTATTTGCGGCGACGGAGACCTGATGGAGGGGATCTCCAGCGAAGCGGCTTCGCTTGCCGGCCATCTGCAGCTCGGCAAAATGATCGTCCTGTACGATTCGAACGATATATCGCTGGACGGCGAGCTGAACTTGTCGTTCTCCGAAAATGCAAAAGCCCGC
Source organism: Paenibacillus sp. MAH-35 (assembly GCF_058135425.1). NCBI lineage: Bacteria > Bacillati > Bacillota > Bacilli > Caryophanales > Paenibacillaceae > Paenibacillus > Paenibacillus sp. MAH-35. The sequence goes on along the minus strand of NZ_JBYUPU010000050.1, from coordinate 36,728 downwards.
TTCGAAGGCTACAACTGGCACTATGTCCGCGTCGAGGACGGCAACGATCTGGCCGCGATCAATGCGGCTGTAAGGGAAGCGCAGCAGGACCCGCGTCCTTCGCTGATTGAAGTGAAAACTGTAATCGGCTACGGAAGCCCGAACAAAGCCGGTAAAGGCGGTCATGTGGGACCTCACGGATCACCGCTCGGCGTAGACGAGGTCGCGCTCACCAAGAAAGCTTACGAGTGGCCGGAAGATCAACATTTCCACGTCCCTTCGGAAGTTGCTGCGCATTTTGCCCGTCTGAAATCGCAAGGCGAGCAGGCAGAGCTGGCTTGGAACGAGCTATTCGCCAAATACGAGAAGGCGTATCCGGAACTGGCCAAGCAATTTAAGGCAGCCGTAGCCGGCGAGCTTCCGGAAGGCTGGGATGCCGATCTTCCGACCTACAGCCCGGCGGATAAAGGGATCGGTACTCGTAACGCTTCCGGTAACGCAATCAACGCGTTCGCGTCCAAAATTCCGTCGTTCATCGGCGGCTCGGCCGACCTGGAATCTTCGACAATGACGCATATGAAAGGCCTCGGCCAGATGACCCGCAACGATTACAGCGGCCGCAACGTTTACTTCGGCGTACGCGAGTTCGCCATGGGGGCGGCGATGAACGGGATGGCGCTGCACAAAGGCGTTAAGCCTTACGGCGGCACGTTCTTCGTATTCTCCGACTATCTGCGTCCTGCCGTACGTTTAGCGGCGATCATGGATTTGCCGGTTACGTACGTCCTGACGCATGACAGCATCGGTGTCGGCGAAGACGGTCCGACTCACGAGCCGATCGAGCAATTGGCGGCGCTGCGCATCATTCCTAATGTCACGGTCATCCGTCCGGCCGATGCCAACGAGACGACGCAAGCATGGCGGTATGCGCTGGAAAATAAAAACGGACCGGTCGCGCTCGTACTGACCCGTCAAGCGGTACCGAATCTCGAGTCGACGTCCGAGAAGGCCCGCGAAGGCGTAGCCCGCGGAGCTTATGTCGTGTCCGAAGCGGAAGGCGGCTCGGCGCAGGCGATTATTCTGGCGACCGGCTCCGAAGTATCGCTTGCTGTCGAAGCTCAGAAGAAGCTGGCCGAAGACGGCGTGCGCGTACGCGTCGTCAGCATGCCGAGCTGGGAACTGTTCGAGAAGCAATCGAAAGAATACAAAGAATCGGTACTTCCGTCCGGCATAAAAGCCCGTCTTGCTGTTGAGATGGCGTACCCGCTCGGATGGGAGCGTTACGTCGGCGACGGCGGAGCGATTCTCGGCATCAGCACGTTCGGAGCTTCCGCGCCTGCGGCTAAAATTATCGCCGAGTACGGCTTTACGGTCGACAACGTGGCAGCCAAAGTTAAGGCGCTGCTGTAAGGAGAGCCGATGGTACGGACCTGTTGTCTTGCGTTTGTTATTCAGGTCTGCAATCTGAGATAAAGAAGGTGGATAAGAGCTCTCCGGAGCTCTTATTCTGAATTTATCGATGGGCACCTAGAACCAAGAAAAGCTGCCGGTTGCCCGGGTCATACGACATGGGAAGGGCCAGTCCGCTTTGGCAGGCAGTGGCATAGCGGGCCTGCCAACTCTCGTTTTCAATAAAATGGGTAATTCGACAAAAAAAGAGTCCCTGAGGGACCCTTATCTTGATCTTTTGTTGATTTTGTTGATCTTGCGTTCGTTTAAACTTGCAGCACACCATCCAACCAGGGAGAGTGAAACCAAGGTGTCTCAATTCGATCATGTCACAGTACTGAAAAAAGCTAACGTATACTTCGACGGCGGCGTTACGAGCCGTACGGTCGTATTTGCCGATGGTTCCAAAAAAACGTTAGGCGTCATGCTGCCGGGCCAATTTCAATTCACGACCGATGTCGTCGAGATTATGGAAATAACGGCCGGCGATCTTCTCGTCCTGCTGCCCGGAGAGACCGAATGGAAGCCTTTCACGGGCGGCATGCAGTTCGAGGTGCCGGCGGGCGCTACGTTTAAGGTGGACGTGAAAACGATCACCGATTACGTCTGCTCGTTCATCTCCGTCTCCTGAAGCTTGAGCTGAATATATTCCTCCAGCTTGATCCGGGTATGCGGAGGAAGTCCGGACAGCATACAGCCGTAACGGAATTCGGTGCCGTCCGAGATGACCCGGATAATCCGCGCCGTAATCGGCGGCAAGGCCGCATCCTGCGGAAAATGGATCACGACGAACATATCTTGCGCAAGCGGAAATGTGCTGGTCAATTGGAGGCCGCTGTCGGACAAGTCGTACAGCGTGCCTTCGATATTTTGACCGGAAAACGCCCCTTCGTGCTCCCATTGGTAGACGGACAGCAGAAGCCGGATGTTCATAGGGACCCGGACGCTGCGGCGACGCTCGATATTTAATTGCAGCTTCGGCAGCAGCTCCTCGGATGGAACTTCTTCCCGCTTACATACTTCGATCTTCTTGTCCATCCATTCTTCATAACACATCACGACAGCGCTTAGATCCTGATCGCCGAGCCCTTTGCTGAGGCCCATCTCGAAGACGCTTTTGGCCAGACCAAGGAGCGGAGCGGTCAATTGAAGCTGATCGGTGAGCTGCGAAGCGAGCCGCAAATCTTTATGCATCAGCTGCATCGAAAATTGGGTGGCGAAATCGCGATTCAACATTTTTGGGCCTTTTAGCTCAGCTTGCTTGCTGCCTGCACCGCCGGCCAGGACGATCTCGTAAAATTTTTCCAGGTCGATATTCGCCTTGGCGGCAAGCGCCATTCCTTCCACGAAGCCGATGGCGTTAATGCCGACCATCGTATTGTGGGCAAGCTTGGCATAGGAGCCCGATCCGGAAGGACCCATATAAACGATCCGGTTGCCCATCGCTTCGAATACGTCGCGGTGCTCATGAAGCGCTTCTTCCCGTCCGCCGACCATGAACAGAAGCGTGCCGCTCTCCGCTGCCGGCTTGCTGCCGGTTACCGGCGCATCCAGGAAGTCGACGGCCAGATCGGCCAGTTCGGCATACAGAGTCTTGCTCATATGCGGGGAAATGGTGCTGCAGTCGATCACCGTCATGCCGTGACGGATGCCTTCTATTATTCCATTCGGATCGTAGAACGTTTGCCGGAGTGCTATATCGTTGCTAAGCATCGTTATCAAGACGTCTGCGTCCCGCACCGCTTCGGCCGGAGTGGCGGCGTAATGGGCGCCTTGACGAACCAGCTCCGCCGTTTTTTCGGATGTACGGTTGTATACAGTCAATGAAAAGCCTTTGCGCAGCAGGTTGGCTGCCATGGGCAGTCCCATCGTTCCCAGGCCGATAAAGCCGATTTTTTTCATTATTTTCACCTCGAATGTTTGCAGAAGATGGTGCCTGGAGTGCTGCTGGACCTAGAACCATTGTAGCACTATCCGAAAGCTCTGTGAATGACCCACTACTTGCTTTTGCGCGGACAATTCAAGTATTCTATTGCTAATGAAAACCGAGGAGGGGTAAGGAAATGACTCAGAAACCAAAGCTTCAATTTGACTATAGCCGCGCTGCCGCATTCGTGCAGCAGCACGAAATCGAATATTTTCGCGAACCGGTACGTTTAGCCCATGAGCAGCTGCATAAGGGAACCGGAGCAGGATCGGACTACTTGGGATGGATCGATCTGCCTACGCAATACGATAAAGAGGAGTTTGCCCGCATCCAGGAAGCCGCCAAGCGGATTCAAGGGGATTCCGACGCGCTTGTCGTCATCGGGATCGGCGGGTCTTATCTGGGCGCGCGCGCAGCGATCGAGATGTTGTCGCATTCTTTTTATAACGTGCTTCCAAAAGAGAAACGCCATACGCCGGAAATCTATTTTGTCGGCAACAATATCAGCTCGACCTATGTCACCCATCTGATTCAACTGTTGGAAGGCAAAGACTTCTCGGTTAATGTTATCTCCAAATCCGGGACGACGACGGAGCCGGCTATCGCCTTCCGCATTTTCCGGGAGCTGCTGGAGCGCAAATACGGCAAGGAAGGCGCACGCAAACGGATCTACGCCACGACGGACCGCGAGAAGGGCGCCCTGAAGAAGCTGTCCGACGCGGAAGGCTACGAATCGTTCGTTATTCCGGACGACGTAGGCGGACGTTACTCCGTGCTGACGGCGGTAGGACTGCTGCCGATCGCAACGGCGGGAATCGACATCGGTTCGATGATGGAAGGCGCGGCCGACGCTTCCCGGGAGTTTGCCAACCCGGATCTGGACAGCAACGCCAGCTACCAGTATGCGGCCGTACGCAACGCCTTGTACCGCAAAGGCAAAGCGATCGAGATTCTCGTGAACTACGAGCCGTCGCTCCATTACGTTTCCGAGTGGTGGAAGCAGTTATACGGAGAAAGCGAAGGGAAAGACCAGAAGGGTATCTACCCGGCTTCTGTCGACTTCTCCGCCGATCTTCACTCGATGGGGCAGTTTATCCAGGAAGGCGCGCGCAACTTGTTCGAGACGGTTATCCAAGTAGCGGACGTACCGGAACAAATCGAAATCGGCACCGATCCGGAAAACCTCGACGGCTTGAACTTCCTGGCCGGTCAGACGATGGATTTCGTCAACAAAAAAGCGTTCCAGGGAACGATGCTGGCGCATACGGACGGCGGCGTGCCGAACCTGATCGTGACGATTCCGGATATTTCGGCGTACTCGTTCGGTTATATGGTTTATTTCTTCGAAAAAGCGTGCGGTATCAGCGGTTACTTGCTCGGCGTCAATCCGTTCGACCAGCCGGGCGTGGAAGCGTACAAGAAAAATATGTTCGCGCTGCTGGGCAAGCCCGGATATGAGAAGGAAAAGGCGGAGCTGGAAGCGCGCCTCGGCGAATAAGAGGGACAGGCGGCAGGCTGATGCTGCTGCTAGCGAAAGCATGAAGTGTGTGGGAGCGGGATTGTGCGGGTGTTGCCGCCGCCCGCTCTTTTGGCGCACATAACGGACGAGAGGAGGATTCGGATGAAGCTGGAACAATACCGGACCGTGCGGCGGCAAACGTCTGCCGAGATCGTCATCAAGAAGTCGCGGTTTATCGGTCATGTGAAGCCGGTCGAGAGCGAAGAGGAAGCGGTCGCGTTTATCGAGGAGATCAAGAAAGAGCATTGGTCGGCCACGCACAATTGTTCGGCTTATGTCGTAGGGGAACGGGATGAATTCCAGAAGCAATCCGACGACGGGGAGCCGAGCGGAACGGCAGGCAAGCCGATTCTTGAAGTGATCAAGCAGCAAGGGCTCAAAAACACGGTCGTCGTCGTGACCCGTTACTTCGGCGGCATTATGCTCGGAGCGGGCGGATTGATTCGCGCCTATACGGATGCCACTGTCGAAGGTTTGGCTGCGGCAGAGCCGCTTACGCTGGCGCTTCATCAGGAAGTGCGGGTCGAGATCGATTACACGTGGCACGGGAAAGTCGAGAACGGCCTTCGGGGCCGGGGCACGATGCTCGGAGAAACGTTTTTTACCGACAAGGTGACGATTGCGTGTTGGCCCCGCGCGAAAGAAGCGGAGGCATTTCTCGCCTGGATGACCGATCTGACGCAAGGTCAAGCCCGGCTTACGACCGGTACGGTAGAGTACCGGGAAGTTCAGGAGCAGGGAAGCGGAAGCGGTTGAGTTGGAGAAAAGCAAGTTATCTAAACGACGGGGAGGCAGGACGGATGTCATCCCGAATAGTCATCGTCTCAGGCGGTACGCTTGGAGACTGGGTGAGCGGGTATATTCAATCCGGCGACTTGCTCGTAGGAGCGGACCGGGGCGCGTTGTTTCTCGTGAGGAACGGCTACCGGCCGGCGCTAGCGCTAGGTGATTTCGACTCGGTGACGGCCGAGGAGCTGGACGAGATCCGGCAAGCAAGCGACGCCTTGATCGACTGCGATCCGGTGATGAAAGATTGGACCGATACTGAGATGGCGTTTAACTGGGCGCTGGATCGCCGGCCGGCTGGGATCGTACTGCTGGGGGCGCTTGGCAGCCGGTTCGATCATTCGCTCGCCAACGTCCATTTGCTGCGCAAAGGGCTGCAGCACGGAATTCCTTCCCTCATCGCGGATCGCCACAATGAACTGAGGCTGCTCGGACCCGGTCAGGCGACGGCGTTGCACAAAGGCCAGTTCGCCAACGTCTCCTTGCTTCCGCTCAGTGCGGAAGTAACCGGAATTACGCTGCAAGGTTTTCTGTATCCACTGACGGAAGCGACGTTATCGATCGGACAATCGCTGGGCATCAGCAACGTCATCGTTGAAGAGAGCGGGCATGTCTCGATCCGCGACGGCATGCTGCTGGTCATTCAGAGTAAAGACGAATAGCAGGCGACGGCTTGGACCGTAACCTGCTGTTTTTTACTTGATATAGAGAGTTCGGAGCTTGTTTTCCCATTGGGTCCAAGCTTCGGGAGCCCGGCCCCGTCTTCCGGGGTATCGGATACAGGCTGACTTTCAACCGTCTGCCTCGTGGTCCGGATCGCAGGATGGCTGTGTCCGCGACATATACTTGTCATACCTGTTGTCCACTTCTTTCGCCATCCGCCTGAAGAGCAACGTCTCTTCGACGATCGGGTCGCGCTCCATCTGCACGCGCACTTCGTACCGGGGGCTCAGCCGCCGAACCGCCGCTTCGTCAGGAGTCGTTTCCTCCATCTCCCCTTCGGTCAGGGCGTCCGCCAAGTTTTGCTCCAGTTGTTCGCTGTTCTTACCGCGCTGCTCCATAGTGATTCACCTCCGGATAAAAGATATCTGGAATGGTCCGCTTTACTTTTCCCGGTCCGTCAGGAAAGAATACATTCGTGTCATACCCGCCTGAATACGTCTGTGCTGTAAACGGTGTGCGATCATCGCGATGTACGGATAGGCGTAAGCAGATACAAAGAGGAGGAACCGGCCGCGGGCTCCGGTTCGGCGGCGATCGGGCCGAGCTTGTCGTAAAAGCGCAGCATCAGCGGACCGCCGGCGATTGCCCGCAAAATATCCGTCATATATTTGCCGTTAAACGAGACCCCCATTGTTTCTCCCGCTAAGGTCTCGATCGGCACCTCTTCCCTGACGTCGCCCACTTCGGCCGCTTGGCCGACTAACGCTGCGGATTGGGCAGAGACTGTATGCAAGAAAACGACACACCCTTCGCCGGACAGTAAAGTCACCCGCTCGATCGCCTGCAGCAGCTTCTCCGTATCGACCTTTAATTCGCAGCTGGGCCTTGCCGGCACCAGCTTGTCGATGGGAGGGTAAGAGCCGTGCAGAAGGGAGCAGCTTAGCGTCATATCCGCCGTGCGGAAGCGGATCAGCGATTCATCGGCATCGATCCGGCTCTCCCCGTGATCGTCTTGCAGCATTTTGGCCAGCTCGGCCATGCATCGTCCCGGGACGATCGCTTCGAACGGGGGAGTGTCGCTTGGTTGCTCGATCCGTGAGGCGGTGGAGGCGAAACGCACGCTGTCGGTGGCGACGAGCTTCAACTGCTCGCCGTCGGATCTGCACAATACTCCGGTGAGAATCGGCCGCGTCTCGGAGGCCGAGACGGCAAAAACGACTTGCCGGATCATCGACTTCAATACCGCATTTGGCAGCCGGAGCTGCAGCGTCGGCCGTCCGATTTCAGGCGCAGCCGGGTATTCCTCGCCATCTGTACCGCACAGGCGAAACAGCCCGCTGCCCGCGCGGATGCACAGCATGGACCGGTCGGTTCGTTCCAGCTCCACCGGTCCGGGAGGCAGCTTGCGCACGATGTCCGCGAACGTCCGGGCGGGTACGACGAGGCCGTTGTCTTCGGTTTCCCGCGGCAGACCGGGCATCGGAATGCGGATGTCGGTGCGGATGACCATCGGCGAGCTTCCTGCAAGCAGCGTGATGCCTTCCCGATGAATACGCAGCACCATACCGGCCAGGATGGGAAGCGGGCTGCTGGGCGGAACCGCCCGCGCCGTCTGCTGCAACGCATGAAGCAGCTCCGCTTGCGAGACTTCAATTTTCATAAATCCTCCTGCCGGTCCGTCTTCGCTGCGAAATGATTCGTAATCAGCTCCCGGATCCATTCCGACTTCGTCTGATTGCTTTCCCGGCACCGGTTCTCCAGCTCGGCCCATGCCGGTTCGGACAGTGTAAGCGACAGCTTGCGCGTCTGGCCGATCGCTTTGCGTCCGGCGCCTTCCCGGGGACCGCCGCGCGAGAACATGGCGCTGATCTGGCCTTCCTGTCGGGGGACGATTAATTTGATCTCTTCCTCGTTCAAATGCGGCTCACCGTTTTCTTTTTATTAGAATAAAGTAACTTCAATCATAATATTCGCTGATCTAAGCGTATCACAGTCTCGTGAAGCGGACAACTGTGTTCTTTTTAGCGGATTGGAGACTCTTATATTGTAAACGAGTCTGTGCTACGCATGATGTATTCAGCGTATCGGAACATGCCAGCCAACATCATTCCCTCCCACGCACCAACGTATGGGGTTGCACGTCAAAGGACCGTGTGAGCAACTTTACCGGACGGTTTTTCATAATAAACCGCTCCGCTTTCATCAGGAAACAATCATGATGATATCAGCCCCAGGAATAGGATGGATAAGGTATATTGGGATGTATCTAAAACGAGGTGGTGATGCGCGTTGGAATATGTACCTCCGAAGCATGTTGTAGCTGTTGGCGCGTTGGTCCAAAACGAAAGCGGGGAGGTGCTCCTGGTCCGGACACATTGGCGCTCCGATACGTGGGAGATGCCGGGAGGCTGCGTCGAGGCAGGGGAGCCGTTGGATGAAGCGGTAAAGCGGGAAGTGCGGGAGGAGACGGGAATCGTCATCCGTCCGCTCGGAGTAACAGGCGTTTATTACAATGCGACCAAGCAGGTGCTGGTTGTCGTCTTTCAAGCGGAATACGTCAGCGGCGACATCCGGATTCAGCCGGAGGAAATCGCGGAAGCGAGATATATCGGGTTGAACGAATCCAACATCGGCGATTACATCACACGTCCGCAGCAGCGATCCCGCACCCTCGACGCCATGAAAGCGAAAGCTTGGGTCCCTTACGAAACCTGGGAAGTAAACCCGGCCTACAACTTGTTATCCAGATTGCAGCACGGCGGCGGCTGAAGGCGAATTTCCCTCATACCAACAGGCCGTTATGACGGGAGCGCAGCGGCATCGAACAACCGGTTCAACTGTACGCTCCACCCGTAATTCAAACGCAAAGGGGGACGAACTGTGATTCGAAGGAAATTGTCGCAGATCGCGTCAATGGCCGGAAGCCGCGGCGGAGTGCCGCCATCTTTCGGAGAAGTGAATGTCCGGGGCGTGTCTATCGATTCGAGGACGATTCGTCCGGGCAATCTGTATGTCCCGATCGTCCGGATCAAGAACGGCCACGATTTTGTGGAAGAAGCGTTTGCCAAAGGAGCAGCCGCGTCGCTCTGGCAGCACGACCACCCGAATCCCCCGCCCGGCGTACCGCTTCTATTCGTCGACGATTGCACGGAGGCGCTGCAGCGTCTGGCCGCCGGCTACCGCAGCGAACTGCCGGCGAAGGTGATCGGCGTTACCGGAAGCAATGGCAAAACGACAACGAAAGATATGATCGAATCGATTCTCGGTACGATGTACAAGGTGCACAAAACAAAAGGTAATCTGAACAGCCAGATCGGCGTTCCGCTGACAATCTTGGAGATGGAGCCGGATACCGATGTCGCCGTCATTGAGATGGGAATGAGCGAACGCGGCCAGATCGGGCGGTTATCCCGGCTCGCCCAGCCGGATATTGCCGTCATTACGATGATTGGCGTATCGCACCTGTCTACCTTGGGCAGCCGGGAAGCGATAGCCGAAGCGAAGCTGGAGATTGCCGCCGGTCTTAGGGAAGGCGGGGTGCTTGTTTATAACGGGGACGAACGTTTGTTAGTTGAAGGCGCAAGCAGTCGGTTGCCACTCCCCCGCACCGTTCGTTTCGGAACGGACGCTTCCCACGATCTCGTGCCGGGTGAGGTTGGCGACGATCCCGGGGGAACCTGGTTCAAGCTCGACGACGCCTCGTATCGCATCCCGCTGCTCGGCCGGCATAACGTGAACAACGCCTTGGCGGCAATCGCTGCAGCGAGGCTGCTCGGCATTCCCAGGGAGCTTATAGCGGCAGGTTTGCAGGTTGCAAAAGTTACCGGGATGAGGATGGAAGTGCTGCATTCGTCTCTAGGCTATACGATCATTAACGATGCCTGGAACGCTAGTCCGGTTTCGATGAAGGCCGCGATCGAGACGTTCGAGCAGCTCGGCGGCGGCGGGAATAAAATTATGGCAGCCGGAGATATGCTTGAGCTCGGCGACCGGGCGGCGGAAGTTCATCGGGAAATCGGGCGGATGTTGAATCCCGAACGTATCCAATATGTCGTTACGATCGGAGAGCTTGGCGAAGAGATCGCCAAGGAAGCAGCGAAGGTGTATCCCCCGGGGCATGTGGCGGCGTTCAGAAGCAGGGAGGAGGCGGTCGGATGGATTCGGGAGATCGTGAAGCCGTCCGATGCCGTCCTCCTGAAAGCGTCTAGAGGAATGGGGCTGGAGAAAGCGGCGGATGCGCTGATGTAAAGGCCGCCTGGCCGGACGCTTGTTACCCAGGCTTGTTCTGTTGTTCGGCCGGGGAAGCGGGAGTCAGGGCAAACGGAACATACAGCAGCAGGAACAGGAAGAAGGCGGCCGCCTCGAGCGACAGCAAATACCACGGATACGGACCTAACCAATCGAGCAGGGAAGGCGTTTCCGGCTTGCCGGAAAGAAACATGTAGTTGCCGCCGGTGACCACATTGACGAACAGGATGACGGGGAGCAGCACGTTCAGAAATCCCATGGCAAGCAGCACCGAGCGGAAGGTCGGCCGGAAACGCTCGACCCAAACCATATAAAAAACGGCCAATAGAATCGCGATATGGGCGGCGAAAAATTCGAGAAACCGGAAATGAGGATAATCGTAATATAGCACCGGCGTCAACATCGCCTGCATCGCCCCTCCGATTCCTGTGAAGTAAGCGATTCCAAATAAAAACCGGCTTTTGAAAAGAAGCATGAATACGCATAAGTACAAGGTGATGCTGCAGAGCTCCAGCGGAAGCGTATCCTTGACGCTGTACACGTCCTCGGTCACATACCATACGTTTAGCGATAATTCCGACAAAGCGAGCACGCCGGCGAGAGCGTACCGGCCGTAACGGCTTCTGTTTCCGTACCGGAACCAGCGGCGCAATCCGTACAGCATCAAGAGCAGGACGACCAGAACGGCCAGCGCTCCCAGATGGGAAGCGGAATAAGCGGCAAATCCGGCCGGATCATTCGCATCCAGAAAACGGTTCATTAGCACCCCCCCTTGCTTCTTTCTAGCGGTTGTTGCTTTATTATAACCATGAAATCTCCGAATTTTCCAGATAAATCCCTTTGAAGGTCGCGATCTTGGCTGCGATGAAGCGCAAAAAAAGCGACCCGCAAGCAACGGGCCGCGGGTCGTAACATTTATATATGAAAAAAGGGGGTCGAGAATTAGTATAGCGCGTAAACATTAGAGAGAGATGAAAAACAGATTTCAGTTTGATTACAAATAAGGCGAGCCTTACTGGACGGGGCGATTATGCTCCTGAACGTCCGGAAATCTTTGTATCCCGGCGGCTGCGATGAAGCGCAAAAAAAGCGACCCGCAAGCAACGGGCCGCGGGTCGTAAACATTATATATGAAAAAAGGGGGTCGAGAATTAGTATAACGCCCGAACATTAGAGTTCCATGAAAATAACATTTCAATTTGATTACAAAATAAGAAGGGAGCCCGTACGTTTTACGTTTTGAATTTGTCGATTACGCTTCGCAGCTGCTGCGCCGTATCGTGCAAAGCGGTGGACGAGCGGACGATTTCTTCCATGGATGCGAGCTGCTCTTCCGAGCTGGCCGCGACTTGATGCGTGTACTCGGTCGCCTGCTTCGAGATGTGCGCCAGTTCGGCGATCGAGGCGCTTACCTCCTGCGAGCTCGCGGACATCTGCTCGGACGAGGCGGATACCTCCATAATCTGACGGGTTACCTCTTCGATCGAACCGACGATGCTCGTAAATAAACGGTCGACCGATTCGACGGTTTCGGACATGCCCTCCACTTCGCTGGCTCCCGTCTGCATCGTCTGGATCGCTTCGCGGGTCCCCGCCTGGATCGAATCGACGAGATCGTGGATCTGGACCGCAGCTTGTCGGGACTGCTCGGCGAGCTTGCGGATTTCACCGGATACGACGGCGAAGCCGCGGCCGTGTTCCCCGGCCCGGGCCGCTTCGATCGCCGCATTCAGAGCGAGCAGGTTCGTCTGTCCGGCGATGGTCGAGATGAGCGATGTAATCGATCCGATCTCGTCGGATAACCGGCCCAACCGTTCCATGGAGCCGGACGCGCTGTTGACGGCACCCTGAATGGCCGTCATCTGTCGTCTGTTGCCGCGCACCTGCTCGCTTCCCTGTTCGGCGAGCAAGTACGCCTGATTGGACGAATCGGCTGCGGTTACCGCCGACTCCGCGATCCGCTGGACACCCTGCGCCATCTCCTCCATCGCTTTGGCGCTTTCCTCCGAGCTCGTCAACTGCCGCTCGGTACCGGCCGCTACCTGCTCGATCGACATGGCGACGTGGCGGGCAGCTTCCGATGTCTGCTCCGATCCTCCGTGCAGCGTCTCGGCGTTCTCGGCGACGACGTCCGACGTCTCGCGGATGCGCCCGATCATCTCGCGGATATTGCCGATCATGACGCCGAAGTAGGCGGACAGCTCGCCGATCTCGTCCTTGCGCCGGATCGAGACCGATTCGGTCAGATCCCCGCCGGCCACTTTCTGAGTAATCCGGGTCAGTTCGCGAACCGGCCTGATGATCCATACGATGACGGCGATCATCATTGCCACGGCGATCGTCCCGGTGAGGAGGCCGACCAGCAAGCTGGTTCTCAGCTTGGCGTCCAGCTGATGCTGTACGTTCGCATAATCGAAATCAATACCCAAAATGGCCGTAACGCCGCCATTCTCATCGCGTATCGCACTCAAAATACTGACCCATGTCCCATAATCGTCGGAAAATACGTCGGATACCCCGATCTCGCCGCTCTCCGCCGCCCGGATCGCTTTCGTAAATGCCGGAGGCAGCTCGTACGGAGTGGAAGGCTGGAAGCCGGAATCGGCAAGCGATTTGTTCGCGAGCATGATCGTCATCGCGGTTTTGCCCCCGGATTCGATCGTTCCGGGATAGAGCAGATACGTATTGGCCACGCCGCCCGATCCGGTGTACAGGTCCATATAAGGTTGAATAAGGGCAATGCCCGGCTGTGCCAGATCGGCTTTTTTGTTGGTCTTGATAAAGTCTTTGAGCGAAGCGAACTTTCCGGCATGCTGCTCGACAGACTTGTGCACCATCTGCTGGTACTGTTTGAGCTCGTTATAATACTGATCCTTTTGCTGCAAATAAGAAATTGCGGCTTGTCCGGCCGTCATCAGCAGTGCGCACAGCGCGGCGAAAAAGCTCAGCTTGGCAATGATGCTCCGGCTCCAATGAGTAGACATGCTCGTTCCCCCTATATATGGATTTCCCTTCCGCCATCTCGGCATCCGGGTATACTTTTTATTCGACAAGAACCAACACAAAGTGAATAGTGCTAAAGCAGCAAAACGAGTGCTCGAATTTCATCTTGACTTGGAAGATTTCGTCTAGAAAAATGTCCCGTAATATTGTATAGTAGAAGGTAATACGGGTATGAAAGCGCGTTTCTGAGCAGGACGATAAAGGCAAACCGGACGAAAGTCCGGGACGCAAAGCCGACGGGCCTAAGGAGGATTCTCTAAGGCGGCCGGGTTGCCGAAAATGGTTGGAGGCGAAGCTGCTCCATCAACATTCGGTAGACTACACTTCTTAGGAGGAACTGTATGTTGAAGGAAAGATATTACTCGACGGTGGAGTATTTTGACAAATTTGGCAAAGTGAGCAAGCAGATCGACATCTATTGCGAGCTCGGCAAAAAACCGACTGTCGGCGATTTCGTCGAAGCGTTCAAAAATTCCGGTCATGAAGTGGAGCTTACCGATTTCTTGAATCTCACCTTCAAGCCAAGACAGCCGCTGGCTACTTCCGTTACGTCGATTAAAGTAGTCCGGACGATCAAAGATCATACGTTCAAGCCTTGTGCTTGCTAATAGAGGAAATATGGAAAGACCGGCAAAGTCCAGCCTTCGGATGAAGGTTGAGCCTTGCCGGTCTTTTTTGGGTAGATCAAAGTTTCCACCGTACTAAAACGGGGATGGGGCCATCTGCTTGTCGAGTCAGCAAGTGCCGCAAGTGCCGCAAGTGCCACAAGTGCTCCAAGTGCGGCAGTACTGCAAAGTCGCCTATCGTGGGCGGCCGTTTAGCTTTAGCCTGTTGTCCAGCTCCAAGCGGGGACAGAACCGAATAAGAGCGGTTTGTGAGGCTGTCGATTCATTGTGGACAACCAAGTGGAAAGGGAAAAGATTACCTTCTGGCGAGTTTTGTCTGGAATCCCCTACCTTACAATCCTTATTCAATCAAGGGATTCCGGACAACCTGTTTGAGCAGAAGAAGGTAACTTTTCACTTGGAACGGTCTTGCTAACACTTCTACACAATGAATCGACAGTCTCGTTTGTATGCTTTATTTTGTCCGAAAACTGGCCTGGACACGGAATAAGAGCGATTAGGAGCTGTTAAAATCGGCGAAAAGGGTGCAGACGCGACCAGTTGGTTGAAATAAGGGGTGCAGACCGCCTCTATTCGTGTTAGTTATTTGAAAAGGCCGAAAATAGGGTACTAAAGGCTCCTATTTGGTTGGTTAGAGTTGGTTAGTTAGCTCATTAGTTAATTAGTTAATTAGTTAACTAGTTAGCCAGTTTGCCATTTAACTAACCCGCACATATGTCGTTTCAGCGAAGACAAAACGCGGTCTGCTCGCAAGAACGAGGATGCAGAGCCGAGGGTTACGGCTTCCCGTTTAACCGCTCGCCCTCGGACGGTTCGGTTCCTGCGATTCGTTTCTCGAAGGAGGCCCGCCAGTTGCCCGACAGCTCCTCTACTGCCAGCAGGGCGGCAATGCCGTCCAGGTTGATCTTGTCGTGATGTTTGATCGTGTTGGCGTATTGAACGGTTATGCCGAGCGGGTGCCGGCGCTCCAAGGTCAGAGGGGCGTTCCGGTCGAACAGTCCCGGCGTCAGCACGCGGCAATAAAAGCCGGTGTAGCCCGTATGCTGCACCCGCAGCGCGAGGTCCGGGATATCGTATTTTTTGGCCAGCTTGTGACACGGCTGCCTCGGCTGCGTCACTTGAAGCCGTACCTCTCCCGAGGCGTAAATATCGCCGATGCACACCCGGTCCTCTGTCATGCCGAGCACCGTCAAATTTTCCCCGAACGCCCCGTAATGCATAGTCCGGTTCAACTCGCGCTCCCAGTAAGCATAATGCTCGAACGGATAGACGCATACGGCTTTGTCCGGCCCCCCGTGGTGGACGAGATCGGCCTGGCCGTCGCCTGCAAAATTGGTTGCGGTCAGCAGGACCGGACCTTGCTCCGCCGGCTGCTTGAAGATCCCCGTTTCTACTGCGGCGCCTTTGTAGATGAACGACTGCGGTTTTCCGACATTAAGCGATACGATGCGAATATCCATAACTCCGATCTCCTTTATACGATCCTCTCTGTACAGCATACACGCTGAGAGGATGGCCATCAACTCAAGCCGGCGGGAGATCAGCGTATTTCGTTGCGTTCCGGACTAAGCTCGTATAGGGTCCGGTCTTGACTGTCGTATGCGATCAGTTTGTCTTGGGGATTCCATGTCGATGAACGTGCCGGCAGCGCCCGGATCACTTGATAAAGGCCATTTTGCACCGTGACGTCCTGGGATACGCCGTCCTGCCAGACGACCTGCAGTCTGGCGATCGCAGGATCATTTATTTGGCCGGAGTAGTAAAAAAACCTGTAGTCCTCTATTGTGGTCATCCCTCCGCGGAAATCTACTTTAATTCCGGGATCTAGAGGCATCCGGAAGCTGCCTCCGCCTGGGTTGCTCCATAGCATTCCGAACTTGCGCGCGACAAAGATCCGGTGGTACAGGCCGTTCTCCCGGTCTGCGAGCAACACGGAACGCACGCCGCGTTCGCCCGGGTCTACCGATACGATAGCTGCGTCGGGCAGCTCCATTCCGCTTAACGCCTGACGGGTCACGCTTGTAAGTTTCCACGGTTCGGGTCCGTAGGAAGCTCTGGCGATAAACGTCAAAGCGGCCGTTATGAGGAGCCAGCGGATCAGGTGCCCGATCCAAAGTCTCGGCTTTTTACTCGCCATGGCGACCGCTCCCTTCCAGCGGGATATGAAACGCGAACGATTGTCCGTAGGCCGGTTCCCGATTGCGGATCGTTACTGACCGGATCTGATCGGGGACATTTTTATATACATAGTACCCTTCGGTCCGCAACACATTATGGCTGCTTCCTCCCCCTGAATATTGCAATGGCGCCCCGGAGTCGGTCTCGATTTGAAGGTTGGACGGCAGTTTGCTGTATGGACCGAGTCCGGTTCCCGTCATATAGACGCTCAGCTGGCCTTCGCGATAAATGACGCCGTCTACGCGAAGCTTGCTGTCATAATACGTTTGGCGATCCGGACTTCCGGGGTAAAAGCTCCCTTCCTTTTTGGCCTGGTTGATGTCGCGGCTGAAATGATGCATGTCGGAAAAGGGGATGACCATGGGGGCAAGGTACAGGACGAGGAGAATCAGCAGCATCCATTCCACAGCAGCCGTCATTTTTCTCATCGTTCGGTTCACCGCCTTCATTTGCTCTTTTATAATAGGACCCGCGAAAAATAGTGAGGTTGCGGGCTGAAACGGATTTGTGCGAAAAGTCCGGCATACCGGTGCAGGCGATTATGCAGGGGAGCCGGGCGGATGCCCCGGGCCAAACACCCAACGAGCGCATACACTGGTAAGGGGATACGATCCGACCGATCAAGGTGACTGGAGGAATTATAGATGAATTACGTCGTACAGCCCGGTGATACGCTGTATTCGATTGCGAATCGTCATGGCGTATCGGTGCAGGCGATTATTCAGGCCAACGGCCTTGCCGCGCCGGGAAATATTTATGCCGGGCAAAGGTTGTTTATTCCGCTGCCGGTGCAGCCGGGCTTTCCGTTTCCGCCCGGGCCGT
Source organism: Paenibacillus sp. MAH-35 (assembly GCF_058135425.1). Lineage (NCBI taxonomy): Bacteria > Bacillati > Bacillota > Bacilli > Caryophanales > Paenibacillaceae > Paenibacillus > Paenibacillus sp. MAH-35. The sequence goes on along the minus strand of NZ_JBYUPU010000050.1, from coordinate 19,528 downwards.
TCCCGCCGGGACCTTTTCCTCCGGGGCCTGGACCCGGACCGGGGCGCCCGCTCGAGCAAAGGGTTTCCCGTCTGGAAGCGGAAACCGATCAACTGCAGCGGCAGCTCCGCCGCACGGACAACGAAGTCGAACGCCTCGGCCAGCGCGTCAACCGTTTGGAGGAGCGAGTCCGGAGGCTCGAAGGGCGTTAAGCCGACCAGGCCAAAAAGAAGGGCGCTCCCCTGGGGAAGCGCCTTTTTGCATGGTGTCGGGATGTTCTGTTCACATCCGGTCCGCTGCTTATTTGCCGAATAACAGCCAGGAGCCTTTCACCTTCTTCAGCAGATGGACGACGGCCCAAGGAACGGTGAAGATCAGCACAATATTGCCCCATACGGCGATATGGTAACCCGCCTGTCCGACAGGCACGCTCACTAGCGTCCCGTAATAGGACATAAGCGCCACGTGTGTAAAATAGATGCCGAACGAGGCTGCGCCAAATGAGGATAATACGGCGGTGAGGCGCGGAGCGTTCTCGACGCAATGGCGGCCGATCCAGATCAAAGCCATCGCCACCAGGGTCGGGTACAGATTGAACATCAGCTCGTACTCCCACGCCTCGACCCGCATGCCGCGAAACGCCTGCAAGGTGATCAGCAAATAAATCAGGCCCACCGAGGCGGCCGCGGCGGTCATCCACCAGATGTTTCGGTTCAGCCAGCCGACGAACCGTTCATAATGCATGCCGATCGATCCGCCGATACAGAACACGGCGAAATACGTAATGAACAGCCGGTCGCCGTACTGCAGAGGCGTATCCTCGAATTGCCGGTACACGAAATAACCGGCTTGGACGAGTATGCCGAACAGCCATAAGTACCGGCCAAGCGGACGCCACAGTTTAACGAGGGAGATCAGCAGCGGGAAAAGGGCGTACATCTGCATGATGATGACCATAAAATACAAATGGTAGGCGGCCAGCCCCCAGGGAAGCAAATCGGCGAATTGGCCTAGAGAGAATTGGATTTTGACCGTAGGGTCGAGCCACTGGTTGTACATGTAATAAAAAACGGACCAGATCAGGTAAGGGATCAAAATAAACTGCAGCCGTTTCCGGTAGAAGCCGGGCGTACGCCGGACGGTCCATGTGTCGGAGTAACTGTAGAACAAGACGAGTCCGCTTAAGAAAATGAACACCGGCACCGCAAAAATGCTCAAATTGTTGATGGCGAAATAAAACGTGCTGGACCGGGAGCCGAGCGGCAGATCCATTCTGGAGGAAGATGTCCCGTGAATGAGAAGTACGGCCGCGATCGCCACCGCTCTCACGATGTCCAGCTCCCATAGTTTTGGTTTGCTCAAAAGAACCGCTACCTTTCGTAGTGAATCAGCGATTGCCGCCAAATCCTAAGTATACTTGAAACCGGCCGGGATTCCCATAGAAATCGTGGCGGATTCCGGGAGATTCCGGGAGGGAGAGAGCCGTATGACCGAGTGGAAAACCAAGGAGCAGATCGCCCGGATGGCGAAGGCAGGGGCGGTGCTCGCTTCATGCCGGCGGGCGCTGAAGCGCTACATCCGGCCGGGAATATCGACGCTGGATATCGACCGCTTCGTCGAACGGTTTATGGCCGATCATCGGGTTACGCCCGAGCAGAAAGGATATAACGGCTATCCGCATGCGACGTGCTCCTCGGTTAATGAGGTCGCCTGCCATGGTATGCCGGACGACAAACCACTGAAGAGCGGCGATATCGTCACCGTTGATATGGTCGTCAACCGGTCCGGCTGGCTGGCCGACTCCGCCTGGACGTATGCGGTCGGTGACGTGCCGGCGTCTTCGCTCCGGCTGATGAAAACCGCCAAAAGATGTCTGTACGCCGGTATTTCCCAAGCCTGGCCGGGCAAAAGGGTCGGCGATATCGCTGACGCGATACATCGGGTTGCGAGCGCCGGCAGTTACTCGGTTTTTGCCGATTTTACCGGCCATGGCATCGGGCAGTCGATTCACGAGTGGCCCCCGGTCCCCCACAGCGGCAAGCAGGGCCGCCGGGTTCGCCTGGAGAAAGGGATGGTCATAACGATCGAACCGATCCTGACAGCGGGTACACCCGAAGTGACGATCGATCCGGACGGCTGGACCGCGAGGTCGGTGGACGGCAGACGATCCGCCCAATACGAGCATACCGTCGCGATTACCCGCTCCGGTCCGCTGATCCTGACGCTCCCTAAGCCGAGACTGTATGTCCGGTAGGCTGCAGCCCGGCCTGCCAACTGATGGTACGGGAGCCGTTCCCCGTCTAATCGTTTCGCCCGCCTTTCACATCCGATTCTCGCCTCTATCGCCTTGTGGGATCATGCCCTTAGCTTATCCGGCCCTTCTGGGCGTTATGCCGGATCGGAGTCTCCCGTCTGGCGGCGTTCCAGCCATTTGAGTGCCTCGCGCTCGCTCAGCGGCGAAAGCGCATGGTTTGCGACAAACCGTTGTACGGCGTCCGCATCCGTTTTCGAATATTCGCGAAGCGCCCAGCCGATCGCTTTACGGATAAAAAACTCCGGGCTGTTCTTCGTAAGGCCGATGTAGCGGAACAATCGGTCGGTGTCGGTGTTTTTCTTGTACTTCAGCTGATACAGCAGGGCTGTCCGCTGCAGCCACATATGATCGCACTCGATCCAGCGTTCCGTAAGAGGACCGGTCAGATGGGCATGCCGTAGCAGCAGCGGGCCGATCAGATTGGAGGCCAGGGCATCGACCGTATCCCACCACGATTTGTGCACGACCAGCGACTCGAGCAGGTCCAGATGACGTTCCTCCAGCCGTTTGACGTGCTTGGCAAGCAGGTCCAGAGCGGCATACTGATACTCCCGCTGGGGCAGCTCCCATAACGCCCGTGCCGTTTGTTCGAGCTGATCCGCGCTTGGTGATTGGATCCGGGACAACCACTCTTTGACGATCGCGCTTCGTACGGGCGACTTAATTCCCCAGAAATCGAACTGTCCGCGCATATAGGCGGTCATCGCCGCCGCCTCGCCGGGGTTTGAGGCCGCCTCGAAGCTCCTCTGCAAGTCGCAGGTCCATTCCTTCATCGTGTTGTTCCCTCCATAGGCAAGAATAAGAGCTGGCAGCCGAGACCTGTCGTTTGTGAATACGATGCCAAGCTAGATTTCGAAAAAAATGGCGAATCGTGGCGTTACCATAGTTCCTTTGGTCTAAAATCGGATGTGAATCAGTTCGACGAAGCTCCGCGCATGTCCTGCCCGGGGAACGGAAATGTTGGCGTCCGGGACGACCTTGCGATACAATGCAGCTATACAGCCGCTTAACAGACAGGAGGAACGAAACATGAATATCATAGTATTGGACGGGTATACGCTGAATCCCGGCGATTTGAGCTGGGAAGGGCTCGAAGCGCTCGGAACGGTGACGGTCTATGACCGGACGCCTGCTGAATCGATCGTCGAGAGAGCGAAGGGAGCCCGTGTCATTCTGACGAACAAAACGCCGCTTCGCGCCGAGGTGCTGAAGCAGCTTCCGGAGCTGCAATATATCGGCGTTCTGGCAACCGGCTACGACGTGGTCGATACGGCCGAAGCGGCGAAGCTGGGAATCACGGTAACGAATGTGCCGGCGTACAGCACAGCTTCGGTTGCCCAATTAGTGTTTGCCTTGCTGCTCGAGTTATGCCAGCAGGCCGGCTTGCACAACGAAGCGGTCCGGAAAGGCGAATGGGCGGGTTGTCCGGATTTCAGCTTTTGGAAAACGCCGCTCGTCGAGCTGGCCGGCAAAACGCTCGGGGTTGTAGGGATCGGCGGCATCGGCGAGAAAGTAGCCGAGATCGGACAAGCCTTCGGCATGAACGTGATCGCTACGAACCGCAGCGGCAAACGCCCGGCGCTCGAAGGAGTGCGGCTAGTTTCGATCGGGGAGCTGTTCCAGGAAGCGGACGTCGTTACGCTTCATTGTCCGCTGACTCCGGAGACGGAGGGGCTGATTCAAAAAGCGACGCTTTTGCAGATGAAAAAGACTGCGTTTCTGATCAACACCGGGCGCGGTAAGCTGATCCGGGAAAGCGATCTGGCCGATGCGCTAAATGAGGGCGTGATTGCGGGAGCCGGACTGGACGTGTTGTCTTCGGAACCGCCTGCGGCGAATAATCCGCTTCTGTCCGCCCGCAATTGCATCATCACCCCGCATGTAGGGTGGGCTTCGTTTGAAGCGAGAGGACGATTGATGGATGTGGCGGTAAGCAATGTGGCCGCTTTTGCCGCCGGTTCGCCGGTTCATGTTGTAAACCGTCTGTAATCGCACGGATAGAATGGGGGAAGCGGGATGGAGAGGTACGAGGCCGGCAACGGGACGAGCGGACGAGGGACTAATTTCCGCGTGGTGGTGGCGCCGGATTCATTCAAAGGCAGTTTGTCGTCGGTAGATGCAGCGGAGGCGATCCGCTCCGGTATTCGGAGAGCGGTTCCGGATGCGGAGGTCGTCATCGTGCCGATGGCAGATGGAGGAGAAGGCACGGTGGACGCGGTACTGGCGGCGGCCGGGGGCAAGCGGATCGAGGCGGAAGTGACGGGCCCGCTCGGCGAGCCGGTAAGAGCGGCGTACGGACTTCTTCCGGACGGGCGTACCGCAGTTATCGAGATGGCGGCGGCTTCCGGGCTGCCGCTTGTAGGGACGAACGAGCGCGATCCGCTCAGAGCGACGACCTACGGCACGGGACAGCTGATTCGCGATGCGCTGAATCGCGGCGTACAGCGGATTCTGATCGGTCTGGGCGGAAGCGCTACGAATGACGGCGGCATGGGCATGGCGCAGGCGCTGGGCGTCCGGTTTGCGGATGCGGAAGGCCGGGAGCTTGCAGCCGGCCGGGGTTGCGGGGGCGAACTGGAGCGCATCGCCTCGATCGATGCGAGCGGTCTCGATCCCCGGTTCGCGGCAGCGGAAGTGACGGTGCTGAGCGACGTCACCAATCCGCTGTGCGGCCCGGACGGGGCTTCGCCCGTATACGGCCCGCAAAAGGGCGCGACGCCTGAGATGGTCGAGCAGCTCGACCGCGGCCTCGCCCATTATGCGGAGCGGATTGCGGCATTGAATGGCAGGCAGGTCGCGGAAGTACCCGGCGCCGGAGCGGCGGGTGGCCTAGGGGCCGGGCTGCTCGCCTTCGGCCGCACCGAGATGCAGCCGGGCATCCGCGTCGTGATGGAGCTCGCCGGTTTCGGGCGGGCGGCCGAAGGTGCCGCGCTTGTCATTACCGGCGAAGGCCGGACCGACGGGCAGACGGCGTTCGGCAAAGTGCCGGCCGGCATCGCGGAAGCGGCGGGCGTGCACGGCGTGCCGGTTGTCTGCCTGTCCGGCGGCTTGGGCGACGGCGCGGAAGCGCTGTATGACCGCGGCATCGCCGCGCTGTTCAGTATCGCGAACCGTCCGATGACGCTGGACGAGGCGATGGGCGATGCCGCCGTGCTGCTTGCGGAAGCGGCGGAGAACATCGTCAGACTGTACCGCGCTGGTCTGGGAGCGAGAGCGGGGGACTAAAGCGGTAGTGTGCCGGCTGGCGGGATGCGGAAGTGAAGGTAGAAGACTGGACGGCAAGCTAAATGCTAAACGCTGAACGCGAGAATGCGTCAATGCGTGAATGCTGAAAGATGTATGCTGACGCTGAATACGTGACGTTGAATGCTGCACGTTGAACGCTGGATGCTGAGTGCTGAATGCTAACGCTGAATACGTGAGTGCTGCACGCTACACGCTGAATGCTGACCGATGACGGCGAAATAAGAGCTACTTACCGCTCTTAATTTGAACCAAAGAGTAACATTCTGCTAATTAAGAGCGGTTAGAGAGGCTGTCGATTCATTGTGGACAACCAAGTGGAAAGGGAAAAGATGACCTTCTGGCGAGTTTTGTCTGGAATCCCCTACCTTACAATCCTTATTCAATCAAGGGATTCCGGACAACCTGTTTGAGCAGAAGAAGGTAACTTTTCACTCGGAACGGCCTGCTAACACTTCTACACAATGAATCGACAGTCTCGTTAGAGACTCTTATTCCCCTCAGAAACGCCGAATTTAGCTGGAACGCCAAAAATAAGAGCTGCGAACCACCCTTATTGCGGGCCGAACTGCAATTTTCGGCTGAATAAGGGTGGTAAACCGCTCTTATTTTAATGGACAACCATGGGAGCCGCCGGTTTAAAGGGAACGGCGGAAAACCGTGGCTTCATTTTCCCAATCGTTACGACGGGAGATCTGGTTTGATGCCGTGATGATCGTATCGTCCGGCGGGTCTTGTTGTTCAGCGTGCATCCGCTCAAAGCTGCCGCCCGAGATCACCTGAGATCACTGAGATCACCAAGATCACCAAGATCACCCGAGTCACTGAGATCCCCCGAGATCACCGGAATCACTGAGCTCACCTGAGATCCCCCGAATTCCCCCGAACTATCCCGGTTCACCCGAACTTACTCCGACTTCCCCGACTTTTCGCCACGCACGGTTTGTTCCGAGGCTTCTTTCTCGACGACGTCGTTGACGAAGGCCATGTCCTGGTTTTCCGCCTTCATGTGGGCCGTTCCTTTGTAGTTGCCTTTGTGGGTTTTGTTTTCCATCGGATTCTGCTCCTTTTTCCGGTATAGATTGCCGAATCGGCGCGTACACGTAATACTGTGTGCATCCGGGAACAGGATTATGCGGGAGAGCTGCACAGGAGGGGGAACGAATGTTCTTGCCGCTAGATGAAAGAGAAGTGAAGGACGGACGGGGAGGGAGGAGGGAAGAACGCGGGGGCATCGTTCCAACTGTGGAGGGTGCAAGCCCGAGATTGGGCAGCCGACGGCGATCGGTCACCACACGCCGGGAGTCGCGCGGGGGGGCGGTCCGGCGGGACACTGCCTGCGCCTTTATACGATACGAAGGATGGACAACGGCGTGTAGACCGCAAGCTAAGCGACCGCTCGCAGAGGTTCACTGCCCGTTATAACGAATAAGCGTTTTTTCTTTTTTGCACTTATTTTCCTTTTCCCTTTCCTTTCCATTTGCGTTTCCGGTTTATCGGTCAACTCCAAGAGCCACGCCGCGGTGCGATTAGCTCCAGTCCCCCCAAATAAGCGGTAATGCAAGAAAAGGCATCCTTCTAATACTCCGGCAGGAACAATCGAGCGATCTTCTATGGGCTTTCCCGGACCGGCATGATACAATAGCAACAGTCTACCGAAGAAGAAAGGGTGAAAATCGATGGATCTAACGATCAAATCCGAGGCGAATGTGGCATTCATGATTGAGCAGATCAAGGAAAGGCTGAACGTTGTCGCAGCCCAGTCGATCAAGCCGGACCATTTCGACATCAATAAGTATGAGGACCTGGTGGATATGTACGATGTCGTCATCAACAAACGGCATTTCAGCATCCGCGAGATCGAAGCCCTTTGCGATGAATTGAGGCAGCTCAAAAAGTAGCGCTATTCTTCGGGCTATTGAAAATCGGCCGATTACGCAAAAAATAAGAGTCCGTTCACGAGACGGACTCTTATTTGCCTAGCTGCGGACCGCTGCCGCCGCCCTGACTGTCGCTGTCCCGCATGCTCCGCAGCCGGTCCAGTGGGTAGAACGTGCCCCGCCAATAGATGCCGCCGCGGCGAAGCGTCAAGTAAACCGAACGGGCCAGGACGACGATCAGCATCCAGACGGCTGCAGGGAGCGCCCATGCTTCCTTCCCGGAGTCTTTCGACAGCCGCCTCGTGCTGGCGACATATAAACCGACCAGGATCGCCGCGCTTGCCGCATAAGCGAAACCGCCCCAGGTCGGAAGCAGCAGCAAGCCGGCGAACGGGCCGAAGAAGGCGAGCAGCTGGCCGAGCATCCCGAAGACGGCCATCGGCAGCCGGTAACCGAAGCCGGAGAACAAGTTTTTCTCCAGCCCTTTGACAGCTTCTTGCAGCGTCGGGTACCATTCGACCTCCAAATGGTTTTTGCCGATCAACAGCCGCTGCTTGAACCCCGCCCGCTTGACCAGCACGCCCAGCCGAAGATCGTCGTCGGGACGCATCGCCAGCGCCCGGTGGGTGCCGATAGCTTCATAAGCTTTGCGGGTAATCAGATTAAAGGCGCCGATTCCCGTTCCGAACTTGATCTGGCGGTCATCGTTGGCGCGCCACAGACGAAGGAACAGATTCAGCGAGAACATAAAATACTGCACGAAAGCGCGTAGCCAAAAGCTGCGTGCGATCATAAGCGGCGTCAACGTCAGATGATCGGCTCCGCTCGATTCGGCGTAGGAGAGAGCGTCCCGTATGGCCGTAGAGCGGAAGCGGACGTCGGCGTCGGTGAATAAGAGATAAGAGCCTTTGGCCTGCAGATAGCCTTGGTACAGGGCGTGGTTTTTGCCGAGCCACCCTTCCGGAAGCGCCGTGATATGGACAACCTTAAGCGGGATTGCGGTGGACGGTCGTTTCTCGGACCAGCGCTTCAGCTCGTCCAGCCGTCTTCCCGTACCGTCCTGGGAACGATCGTTAATGGCAATAATTTCGAGCCTGGGGTAGTCCTGCTCCAGCAAGTAACGTACCGTATCCGCGATCGATGCTTCTTCTTCCTTGGCGGCGACGATGACTGATACGAGCGGTGTTTCCCCTTTCCGTTTCGCTGCCGGGGCAAAAGGAAGCGGCCGGAGCAGCTTGAGCCCGGCCGAGGCCGACAGCAGCATGACCAGCCAATACAATAGCGTAACAGAGCTCAGAAGATCAAAAAATCGCATGGTCGTACTCCTTCGGATGTAGGTACGGTATCGTTTATTCATTGTAACACACCGGTCGGGAAAGCCAAGCGGAAGGAGATAACGAAAGGGGAAGCGAACGTGAACGGGGATACGATCCGGCATAAAGTCAAAGGAGAAGAGCTGACGGATTTTTTCAAGTACATTCGGGAGCAGGGGGCGGTCACGGACGACCTCGTATTCGTCTGTATCGGCACGGACCGGTCGACTGGGGATGCGCTGGGACCGCTAGTGGGTACGATGCTCTCCGAGATGGGGTACCGGCATGTGATTGGTACGCTCGAGTCGCCTTGCGATGCCAGCAATTTACTAAGAAGGCTGGGCGAGATTCCGCCGGGCAAAGTGACAATCGCTATTGATGCGTGTCTCGGGCTGCCTGCGTCCATCGGATATTTTCAGGTGGCCAATCAGCCGATTCATCCGGGGAAGTCGGTCGGCAAGACGCTCCCTCCGGTCGGTTCCTATTCGATTGCGGCGATCGTGAATACGGCCGGCCCGAAACAATACTGGAAGCTGCAGAGCACCTCCTTGTACCGGGTCATCAGCATGGCCAAAGAAATCGCCGCAGCCGTCCGCTGCGAATTCCCGGTATGATCCCGATACCGGCTGAATCCGAACAGGCATAAAGCCAGAAGAGCCCCTCCGGCGGAAACGGCTTTGTTTCCGAATCAGGAGCGGGCTCTTCGTCTTAACCGGTAATAATCGCCGATGCGGCCGAACAAGGCGTACGAAGCGATTGTCAGCAAATAAACGGCGAACACATTAAAATAGTGGATATCGCTGACAACTTCGATCAGCCATACGGGAACGCTCAGCATGAACAGGAAGATGTTGTCCGGATCGAGCCCGGAATAGTTGAACAAACAGAGGGCACAGCCGATTAGCGTCATGACCAGGGTTGCTTTATATTTCATTGTCTCTAGACCTCCTGAGCGAGCGGGAGAGATGGGCTGAAGCGGTGCTTGACGCTTTTAGTATTCGGTTTTGGCGGCGTTTTATTCGCGGGGGGCAGAAACCCGGAAGCAAGCGGCTGATAAGGCGCCGGCGTACGCTATTGATTCCCCGCCTTCCTGCCAATCGGGGATTTGGAACAGGAAGATGTTTACAACAATTCCTTTCTAAAATTTTGACATTTTCATTACAAATCGCCCAAAAAACGCGCGCCCCAATTGAGGGTAAGCGCTTATTGTAAATGTAAGGAATCTGGTATACGATTGTCGAAAGACAGGAAGTATCATACAAAAGACACAGATATTTCGGGAGGGGACCGTAATGCAAGCAAAAGGCAGGCAAGTACGATGGAGGATTCGACAAAAAATGATTGCCATCTCGCTATTGCTGCTGGCCGTACCTACGCTGGTAGTAGGACTTGTCAGCTATAGCGTAGCCAAGGCGGAGACGGACAAGCTGATTGAAAGCAAGCTGCAGACGAACGTCAGGATGGCGATCGAGATGATCACCCTGATGGACAAGTCCGTCCAAAACGGGACGATGCCGCTTGCCACCGCTCAGGAGACGGTCAAAACCTTGCTTCTTGGAGAGAAAAAAGCCGACAATACGCGCCCGATCAATAAAAATATCGATATCGGCGTAAACGGCTATTTCTTCGTTCTGGACGACAAAGGCATGCTGCTGGCGCACCCGATGGTCGAAGGGGAGAACATCTGGGACAAAAAAACGAGCGATGGCTATTATTACATACAGGATATGGTGAAAAAGGCGCAAGAGGGCGGAGGCAATACGTACTACAATTGGCCGCTTCCCGTCACCGACAAGGACGCCGCCCCGAAGGAAGCGACGAAAATCTCCTATGCCGAGCTCGATCCGACGTGGAACTGGATCGTCTCCGCCGGCTCGTACCTGCAAGATTACAACGCCGGTCAGAAGCGCATCTTGTCGGTCATGGTGATCACGCTTGCCGCGTGTCTCGCAGCCGGCGCCGTTATCATCTGGCTGTTCGCGCAGCATATATCGCGCCCGATCGCGCAAGTAGCGCAGCGGACGAAAAAAATCGCCGAGGGCGATCTGACCGCCGGCGAACTGGTCATCCGCAACAGGGACGAGATCGGTCAGCTCGCGTCGGATTTTAATGTGATGAACGATCATCTGAGAACACTGGTGATGCAAGTGCAAGGAGGGGCCGAGCATGTGCTGTCCTCGTCGGAGGAGCTGTCCTCTTCGATCGAGGAGACGACGAAAGCGTCCAAAGACATCGCCGAGTCGGTTCATCAGATAGCAGCGGGTATGGAGACGCACTCCCAATCGACGAACGAAAGCTCAAGGGCGATGGAGGAGATGGCCGTCGGAATCGGCCGGATCGCCGAAACCTCCTCGCAAGCGTTCGACGCTTCGCTGAATACGTCCAAGGCTGCGGAGGAAGGAGACGTATCGATCCGGAAGGCGGTCGATCAGATGAACCGGGTCAGTATGACGGTCGGGGAGCTGTCCGATATCGTCCGCAAGCTCGACGAACGGTCCAAAGAAGTCGGGGATATCGTGCAGGTTATTACGAATATAGCGGCCCAGACGAACCTGCTTGCCTTGAACGCCTCCATCGAAGCGGCAAGAGCCGGCGAGCAAGGGCGGGGCTTCGCCGTAGTGGCCGGGGAAGTGAAGAAGCTGGCCCTGCAATCCGAGCAGTCGGCTCAGGAAGTGATCGTCCGGATCGAAGCGATCCAAAAAGATATCGGCTACGCCGTCGAGACGATGCGAAAAGGCGAAGAGGAAGTGCGAGAAGGAGCCGACCAGACCCGGGAGACGGGCGAATCGTTCAAGCGTATTCTGGATGCGACGCGCAGCGTTGTCGAGCAGGTGCAGGATGCGTCTTCCGCCGCGGAGCAGATGTCCGCAGGCTCCCAGGAAATATCCGCCTCGCTTCAGGAGATGGCCCGGATCACGGCCAGCGGAGCGACCGGTACCCAGACGATCTCGGCGTCGACCGAAGAGCAGCTGGCTACGATGGAACAGCTGGCGCTCCAGTCGGAGCAGCTTAGCCGTCTGGCCGAGCAGCTTCAGGAATCGGTCGCCAAATTCAAAGTGTAGAGGAACCGTAAAAAGACATCTTTCCAGCTTCCGATGTGTCGGAAGCCGGAAGATGTCTTTTTTTGGTCCGGGCCGCAAGACCCGGGTGCCTAGTGCTTAGTACGAAGAAACTGACCGCGACATCATGTGCCTGGTTGGTGGCGGCGATAACTTGCCGGGCAGTTAATAAATCCAGCGGTCTCCCCATTCCTGTACCGCGTTCATGACGGGACGAAGCGCCGTACCTTTCTCCGTCAGCTCGTATTCGATCCGGATGGGCATCTCGGGGTACACGTGCCGCACAACGATCCCCGCCTGCTCCAATTCCTTAAACCGCTCTGTCAGCATCCGGTCGCTCATATCCGGAATCATGGACGATATATCCTTGAATCGCATCGGACCGTTCATCAGCACCTGGATGATCAGGCCGGTCCAACGTTTGCCGAGAAGCTCGAAAGCCGTTTCGAATTTGGGACACAGGTGGGATTTGTGATCCGCATTACTCATATCGAATCATCTCCTAAACCAGTTCGTAAAAATATTTTAACATAGATACTTGACAAAAGTAAGCCTTACCTTGTATTCTTAACTAACTAAAAGTAAGTAACAATAATAAAGTAATAAAGGAGAGAGCGTAATGTTGGATGAAGCATTGTTGTTGATTCGTTTGGTGACCGGCCTTTTGTTCGCGGGACATGGGGCCCAGAAGCTGTTCGGCTGGTTTGGAGGCCACGGGCTGAAAGGGACGGGAGGATTTATGGAATCCCTTGGGATGCGTCCCGGCCTACAGATGGCTTTCATGGCCGGATTGCTGGAGCTTGCGGGCGGGCTCCTGTTCGCACTCGGATTGTTTACGCCGGTCGCGGCCGCTTGTATCGTGATTACGATGCTGGTCGCGATTGTCAAAGTACACGGACGCAACGGGCTGTGGGTAACCTCTGGCGGGATCGAGTACAATCTGGTGCTGATCGCCGTCGCCCTGACCGTCGCCATGTCGGGGGCGGGAGCTTATTCGCTCGATGTCCGGCTGTTCTCCTGACCTTGGCCATTATAGTCGAGAAAAAGACGGCTGATTCCAAGGGCGATGCTGCAAATTGTAGCTCCGGCTTCCGCGGTTTGTGGTATGATGATGAAGGTTTGGAATGACCGGAAACGGAGCGGAAGAGGGACGGAAGCAAGTGGGACTGACAGGCGAGATGCGCAAATTGCTTATGATGAATGGAATCGGTCAAATTATTTTTAGCTATATCGGCATTTTTATTAACTTGTACATCTGGGAAGAGTCCAAAAGCTTATTCGACGTTTCCTTGTATAATTTCTTCACCTATCTGGTCTGGGGGGCCGGGTTTACCCTTGGCGCCCATCTGCTGACCCGCCGTTCGATGCGAATCGTTTATACCTTGTCGGCCTTGTCGGGACTGACCGTATTTTTGCTGCTGTCCTTCCTGCACTTGGAACAGCGTCTTGTCTGGATCGCCTTGATCGGATCGGTGGTCGGGCTGACGTTCGGACTGTTCTACGCCGGACAAAATCTGGGCATCTCCTTATCGGGGAAAGCCAAGGAATTCAGCAGGTACTTCTCGGTCGTCGTCGTGATGCAGCAGGTCGTTTCGGTATCGGTGCCGATCTTGTCCGCGCTTGTCATTATGGAGTTCGGCTATTCGGGCTCGTTCCTGCTGATGCTGGCGATCGTAGGCTGCATGCTGGGCGCCGCCCTGCTCGTGCCGAACTTGTCGCTGGCTGAGGTGAGAGAACGGGAGGGGGACTGGTTTCGGGGGATCGGTTATTTCCGCGTCTTTCATACCGCGTCCTCCAAATGGCTGCAGGCTGCCTTTATCGCCGCAGGGCTGTTTTTCCAGTTTCAAAACTTGTTTATTCTGATTTTCACCTTCAGCATTTCCCAGGACAAGCTGATCATCGCCTTGCTGAATGCCGCTTATACATGCGCCGCATTTGCCGCGCTTTATGTGCACCGGAGAGTCCGGCTCGGCGAGGACGCCTGGATGTTTATCGGCTGCAGCGTAGTCGCACTCGGGTTTTTGGCCGCACTTGTGCCGTACTCGCCGATGCTGGTGCTGTCCAACGTATTGTCCGTGCTGGGGATGTATTATTTCGGTGTCAACTGGCAGACGAAAGTATACCGGTCGATGAACGCTTTGCCGCCGATGCAGAAGCTGAGGGTACTCGTATGGCGGGAAAATACGCTGTGCGCCGCCCGCTGCGTGATGCTGCTGCTGCTGTTCGCCCTGCCGGATATCCGGGGAGGCTGGTTTGCCGTCATAGTTGTCCTGACGATCGGGTTTATGTTCGCTGTTCCCCTCTGCCTGAGACGGAGCGAAGCTTTGGCCGCCAAACAACAAACCCATGCCGCCGCCGTTACCGAAGGAATGTCTTCGAGCGTGTAACATGTTGAAGAAGCCGTAAAAAGAGACGCCCCCGGCCGCTCGCGAAGCGGTAAGGAAGCGTCTCTTTATTGATTTATCGGAAAGTATATCGTGGGAGTGGCTCTACATCTCGGTGAACGCCAGCTTCAAAAGACGCCGGTATGCGTTTATCCTTGAGATCGACGGTACCGTAAACTCTAGACGACGACATGCAGCGCCTTGTGCACCTTCACGACCGCTTCGATAATATCGGCTCCGTCCTGATCCGACAAGATCGGCGAGATCGGGAGATATGTCGTGCGCGGGATCAGATCGACGGCCCTCGGGCACATGTTCTCCGTCACGACGACCGGTTTCTTGAACGGGTAGTTGTACGGGAAATTGTCCTTCTCCGCCGACCTTTGATGGAACAGAGCAGGGTTCATATAGACCGGCTTGCCGCCGTATAAGGCGTGGGCCTGCACGTTCTCCGCGTTAATCGCCTGGTTGAATGCAGCGGCTGCACCTGCCGTCGGGAAAATGATGCCCAGATTCGAGCCGATCGTTCCGTCCGGATCGGGACAAGCGCGGAACTTGATTCCCGGAATCTCGGAGGCGAGCGCAGCGGCGATCCGGTCATGCTGCTTGCGCATATTGCCGATAATTGCCGGAAGCTTTTTCCACTGCTCGACCATGACTGCTCCGGACAGCTCGTTCATCCGGAAGTTTTGGCCGGAGAAGGCGAACTGTTCGTCCGGGGAATCGATGCCGTACCGTGCGCGGTGGCGCACAATGCCCTGGTCGTGGTAACGGATCGCCCGCTCCATCAAGGTGAGGTCGTGAGTAACGACAGCGCCGCCTTCGCCGGACGTAATAATTTTGTTCATCTGAAAGCTGAACGTACCGATGTCGCCGATCGTACCGGCATAACGTCCCTTATACCGGACGCCGCACGACTGTGCCATATCTTCGATAACGGCGATATTGTTCTTCTTGGCAAAGGCGACGATCGGGTCCATATCGACCGGGTTGCCGAGAATCGGCACGACGATAACCGCTTTGACTTCTTCGTCGTACACCCGCTCCAGATCGTGCGGGTCGAGGTTCAAGCTGTCGTCGACGTCGCAATATACGGGAACCGCATTGCAGCACACGACCGCACCGGCCGTCGCCAGAAACGTATTGGCGGGGACGATGACCTTATCCCCGTAGCCGATCCCGAGCGCCTTCATCGCTACGACGAGCGCGGCGGTGCCGGAGGTTACGGCTAGCGCGTAAGGAACGTTCAGGTCGCGCGTCATCGCATTTTCGAGCGATTCGACCGCGCCTTTCATATCCGCCCCGTAATAACGGAACGGCGACTGGGCATAGATCACCTCCGACGTAAAGTCGGCCTCTTCCTTCCCGTATACGACCGCTCCTGGATAGTTCGGCGGCAATGCCTTGCTGCGTACGGGAGTTCCCCCGTCTTTCGCCAACTTGCTCATGGGCTCACCTTCGCTTCCTCGATGATAGATGATGGCGCTCCGGAATCTGCCGGGTTAGCGCTTGCGGATAAGTTGTATTTAACTTGTAAATATATTGTATCCGATTCTGCCGAAGGTTTCATATCTTTTATTTGTCGTTAATTCGAAAAGGGTGGCGGGAGGATCGATCCGCCTGCAAGGATAAACGCCTACCCGCGTCTTTGACGCTGGCGTTCACCAGGATTTAGAGCATCTTCCACGATATACTTTCATGATAAATTAAAAAAACAGGCCCTCGTCAGGCCTGTTCTCTAAGCGTATCGCTGCTAATCTTACATCACGCCGATGCGGGTGAAAGGGTAAAAGCGGAAGATCACTTCGCCGACCAGCTTGCTTTTGTCGACATACGTCTCGGGCCACAGATGGGCGTCGTAACTTTCGTTCCGGTTGTCGCCGAGGAAGAAATATTTGTTCTCGGGTACGGTGACCGGTCCGAATTTGTAAGCCATCGCCGTGTTCAAGTAAGGTTCGTCCGTCTTTTCCCCGTTCCGGTACAACACGCCGTCCTTCACTTCGATCGTATCGCCGGGCAGGCCGATCAGCCGCTTTACGTAGCGGATCTCCTCTTTCCCGTCGGCCGCGTGGTTGAACACTACGATGTCGCCGTGCTCGAAGGCGGTAAAAGCTTTCAGCTTCTGCACGATCAGCCGGTCGTTGATTTTAATGTTCGGCACCATGGAGGCGGAAGGCACCCTCACGGCTTGGGCGATAAACGTCTGGATCAGGATGCTAAGGACAATGGCGATTGCGAGCGGTGCGCCCCATTCTTTCAGTACAGTTTTCAACTGCTTCATAATCTGTAAGACTCCTTCCGTTTCTTCCGGAAATTCCTGGCCCGTAATCCGGTCTGTCTAAATGGACGGTCCGGCCGACAGTCCGCGGTTATCCCGGACTCGTCGATCCGATCCCTGCTCAACCAAGCATTGCTTTCCAGGACCCGTAATGGAAGAAACAAATCCCCGACGCTCCGCCTTCCTCCGCCCTCCGGACGTATTCGGCATAACTCTCCTTGGTAATCTCGTATTCCGGCGTCTTCAGCACGCCCGCATATACGGGGATACGCCCGTCCGCCTTGCGGACCTGCTCCTCTACGACCCCGGCGAAGCTGCCCGGTTCCATCCAATAATCCATCGGGCATACGAAATCGACATAACCCTTCTCCGCCCATGCCGACCATTTCTGGCCGAAGCATTCGTATTCGCTGCCCGGCGTGAGCGCTTCCCCGCGAAGCTCATTGCCGTACGGAGCGTTGTACCATACGGCGGCAGAGAGCTGGGCATCGGCGCGATAGCTGCGGATCGCCTCGCGGATCGTGCCTACAAGATCGGTGATAATCTGCGCCCGGTATTCCGCCCATTCGGCGGAACGCTCCGTAAGCAGCCACTTGGCTTTGCCGGCCGTATCCGGAAGCTCTGCCGGGATGCGGATGCCGCTATAGCTCTCGAAGCCGGCCAAGCAATTGTCGCAGAAGCAAAAACGGTGCAACCGGGACAAAACCAGCTTGTCGCCGATAGGAGGATCGTTATAGGTTTGGCGCGCTTCCTCGACGAAATAGGTGGTCGTGACACCTCCCGTCTCCAGCCGGATCGGCTGCCCGACCTTGGGTTGTCCGATCCAGTGGCCGGCGCTTTTCGTATCGATGACCAGCTTGCTGTCATAATGGTAGTATCGGATGAAATCGAGATGAATTCCGTTTAATCCGGGAAACTGCCGGAGCAGGTCCACGCACGTATCGGCCACGGTCCGGATGACGGCCGGATGCCTCGGGTCGTACATGTACCCGGTGCCGTTAATCGGCTCCTCGTAGTTGGAGATTCCGTGAGCGTCCACACAGTAGCATTCCTTATCCTGGAAGGGCAGTTCATCCTGTCCGGCCGCCCGCTGCTGGAGGGTGGAGATCATGCCGTGCAGCTCGATTCCGCGCTCTGCGCACGCCTCGGCGAGCAGGGCGATCCGCTCCTTGATCGATTCGGAGAAGCGGTCGGCGGCTTTTACATATACGATCACTTTTCCAACCCGGTTGCGCTCGCACCAGTCGGATAAGCTTGCGATTTCTTCGGCGTCTCTCGCTTCGGAGCCGAGATACAGCCATACGGCATTATGTTGCGGGTTCAAAATAGGGCTTTCTCCTCTCGTCAATCGTTCCTTTCCGGTTCCCAACCATTATACCGAACGAATCGCGCGAACGGAAATCCCTTTTTCTTTGGTGTCCAGCATGGTACACTCGAATTCGAAGGGTATGATACCACTTCACCCGCGGATACGACGCCTCTGTTACAACTGCAGTCGGGGACAGGACGGAAAGCTCATTTTTTTTGCGGCGGCTTGTCGCGTTACCGCGATTTGCGCTCACGCAAAACCGAGCCAGTAAGAGGTAAAAGGACGTTGAAGGAATGAACGAATTCGATTTCGTGATGGAATCTACGGATATCGATCTCTTTATTGCGTCAATTGACGAACGGATGGAGCTCGTATCCGCGAATGCTAAATTCAGAACCACTTATCAGATCAATCCCGGAGAAGCTCTGCCGGAACAGTCCCAACTGCGTAAGGTAGTTGCTCATGCAATTAAGCAAAAGCAAAATATAGCCGGCGTCGTCATCGAGGAATCGGCAGGGGAACATACGATGCAGTTGATTTTGTATTGCTACAGGCGGGAGACGGACCTGGGAGACCGCTATCATGCCGCGATGTTCGACATCTCTGGTTTTTTTCATTTCTACGAAATGAAGCTAACTAATGAAAGGCGCAAGCTGATCGGAGATATGGCGGCGGGCACGGCGAACAGCATCTTGAATCCGCTCGCGGTCGTCAGGGGCAGCCTGCAGCTGATCGAGACGACGCTGAAGACGAATCTGGCCTCCGGCCACTGGTCCGATCATTTTGCTTCGCGCAGTGTGGAGCACTACATTACGCTGGCCAACGATCAGGTGAAGGAGATCGGCAACTATGTGAAACGCTGGCTGCATCTGGGCAAGCCGTTCCATCTCGATCTGCGCCCGGTGCTCGTATCCTCCTTTCTGGAAGAGTATGTCCCCTCTGTGCAAAAAGAAGCGCTGCGGCGCGGTATCCCTTTCGTATGCGAATTCCCTTCCGTGGACGGGGAACTGCTCATCGACCCTCATTATTTGCAGGAAGTGCTGAACGAGTTTATGAAAAATTCGTTCGACGCCTCGAAGGCGACGGAAGAAGGCGGAGGCGTTCGGCTGTCGATTCACTTCTCCGACAAGACGCTTGTGTTTGCGATCCGCGATTCCGGACCGGGCATTGCCGATGATCTGCTCAAGCTGGTGAAGGTCCCGTTCTTCACGACGAAGGAGGATTCGATCGGTCTGGGCTTGAACTTCTGCGAGGTTGTGCTGCAGAAGATGGGGGGGCATTACGAGCTGTCCGGCGGCGAATTGGGGACGGAAGTGCGCATCGTGCTTCCGAAGATGCCGGCTGTCTGAACGGTGCGGGCAAATGCGGATGCCTTTGCGGCACAATCAGGAAACGTGCGCTGGCGACCGCCGGCCGCCTGGTTGACCGGCTTCCGGGCTTCTGGTGATTCGCTCCTGTCCCGTTCGATGAACGGCGTGTTATGTCAGCATGTCCCACAACTGCTTGCCGATCAGCAGCGCCGTGATGACGATGAACAGCGGCTTCACGTAAGCGGCGCCTTTGCGGATGGCGACACGGGAGCCGATCAGTGCGCCTGCGATCATGGCCAGTGCCATCGGCACGCCATAGTAGAAATTGATATATAGTTTTCGCAAACTCATGACTTCAGTCATGAGTTAGAAAACATCGGATAGGGCGTGGCTTATGCCACGTTAACTATCCGATACATGTTTAGGTGACTATTACAACAATCCCTTTAATGTCAAGGT
>NZ_JBYUPU010000049.1:0-47277 GCF_058135425.1 Paenibacillus sp. MAH-35 | reverse complement strand
GGCGCCGAGGTTGGGATAACAGTGATATGCCTGGTCTACGTATGAGGGCGTGGAGGAGTTCACATTCAACCTATGCTCAGTTCGCGATGCCAAACAAGTGGTTTGAGGAAATGGGTCTATGCAGTCTACTTGAGCTTTACAATGAACATCACCCCCAAAGGGGATATTCTTGGAGGAGCCGGATGCGATGACCCGCACGTCCGGATCTGTGAGAGGCCCATGCAACTGTGCATGGGCCTACTCGATTTCTCAAGGAAAAGCGGTTTTGAGCGAGGCTCAAAAAATCGCAAAACGACTTGGAGGCAGCTCCTTCTTCACGTCCGGTCAAGCGGTTGTTCCGCAGGCTGCTCGTACAGACTGGAGCGGTTTTGGAACCAGTGGAACAGGTGGGTGACGATTACTTTCAGAACGGCATAGCCCGGAACGGCGAGAATGATTCCCAATATTCCAAACAGTTTGCCGGCGGTCAAAATGACGAAAATAATCGTAATTGGATGGATGTGCAAGTTTTTCCCCATAATTTGCGGCGATATAAATTTACCTTCGATCAGTTGCACGATCGTCCATACGACGATCATCTTGAGCAGCATAATAGGCGAGGTCACGATCGCTATGATCAGAGCGGGCGTAATCGCGATCGCCGGTCCCAGATACGGAACGATACTGGTCGAAGCGGCGAAGATGGCGAGGACGAGCGAATAGTCCAGGCCGATAATGAGGTAACCAATATAAAGCAGCACGCCGATGCAGAAGCTGACAATGATCTGGCCCCGGATATAGGAACTGATCTGACTGTTCATCTCGGTCATCACCGTGTACGTCTGACCGCGCAGGGAGGTCGGTACGAACTTAAGGATAAACGGCGGCAGCTGCTTTCCGTCCTTCAATAAATAAAACAGAATAAACGGAACCGTCACGATAGCGAGAATCACTTCCGTTACTGCGCCTACAAAGGCGCCGATGCTCGTCCAAGCGTTATTGACGATTGCGGTCAACCGGCCCGTAATTTTCTCGATATAACTTACGGCATCAAAGTTGATCGACTGCTGGATTTGTGAGAAATACCCGCTGCCGATGAGCCGTTCGAATTGGGCCTGCACTTCTCTGCTGTATCTCGGAACGTTCTGAATCAAGCTTTCGACTTGTCCGCGGATGAACGGAACGACGATAACGAATAAGAGAGTGATGATCCCGATAATAAGCAAATACAGGACGAGGATCGAATATACCCGCTTCACTTTTTTGCTTTCCATATAATCGACGATCGGGTTCAATAAGTAAAAGACGACGCCGGTAAGCAGAAGCGGAAGCAGCACCGACTTGATCAGCGCGATGAAAGGAAGAAAAATAAAAGAGACTTTCGTAAACACCATAATGTTTAATCCGATGAGCAACAGAACGAGCAGAACCAGGACGAACCGGTTGTTCAAAAAAAACAGCCTGAACCTGTCGCTCCAGTTGGTTGGACTTTTCATACCACCGCATCCTTCCGTAACGAAAACCACAGTCGCTATTGCCATTACAAGGCCAAGTGAGGTACCCGATGAAAAATAGCATATCGAACACGAAAAACAGAGTCAAGTTTTGCGGAGAGAAGACGTGCGATTTTAATGAAAAAAGGCTCGTTTTCGTGCCGATTGTGTAGCGTCTGCTAATCCACCGGAAAGAAGCAAGCAACTATCGGATATTGCTGCCGGTTAGGCCGATGAGCAGATACATAAAAAAACGATCTTCTCAAAAAAATGGACCGGTTGCAAATCGCCTGTGATGTTGTTGACTCAGAATTCAACATGTGATAGCATGGGAATTGTTGGAACGGCGTATTTTTACGCTCAAAATGTTGAGTTGACATTCAACTCAAATATAATCCCGCACTTTGGGTTATAGAATAGAATCCTATTGGTGGAGGTAGGCAGGATGATGGATAATCGGAACCCGAACATGAACAGCAATGATAGGGAAGCGAACACTCAGGCTGATATGGAGCGTGTCGAGTTTCACGTAAGATGCGCCCTGGAAGGAGAATCGGCAGCTCTGTCAAGAGTGGCGCAAAGAACGATAGAACAAGCAACGCTCCGCGGACAGAGTTCAATCGGACTGGTCGGCTATGACGGAATCCACGCCTTTATCGAAGCGGAAAAAGCCGCGAAATCTTCCGGCATTAAGCCGATATTCGGAATCCGTGCGGCGCTGGGGACCGGATCGGGACGCACCGTTCGCTGCTGCATCTACGCTAGAAACGGGAGAGGCAAGAGATGCTTGTATAAGCTGATCTCGCTCTCGAAAGGTTTTCATGACGATTCGGGGCTGGCCATATCGTCGGACTCGCTTCAAGCTGATCGGGGAGATCTTCTCTTGGTAAGCGATCCGGACGATGCGGAACTTCTGGAAGCCATCCATCGAGGAACGCAAGCAGAAGCGGAGGAGCTGGCCCGTTGCTTCGACGTTTTGACGATCGGAGCTTGGCACTCTGATCTCGGAGACCCGAACGGCCGATTCTATTCCCGCCAGCAATGGGAGGAAGTTGTCCGCAGCGTCTGCGACTACGGAGAGCGGTCCGGACAAGCTGTAATCGCCGTAGATCAGCCGGTGACAGTGCATCAGGAAGAGGATTCACACCACCTCCAGACCTCCGAAATGATCCGCGAGTTCGGCTACCTGGGTGCGGAGAAAGCCTACGCTGTCGTCGTTCGCAATACGAGGGAACTGGCCGCCCGGTTCGAAACCTTCGAGCTGATCCCCCAAGAGTTGTTCCTGCCTAGACTGGAGGACGAAGACCAGCATATACGTACGCTAAGCTACGAAGCAGCCCAGGCCCGGTACGGCCATTTGATCCCGGAACCGATTCAGAACCGGCTGGACAAGGAGCTGTTTTCCATCTGCAAATTCGGATTTGCTTCGATTTATCTGATAGCGCGGAGTGTTGTGAACCGGTCCAAGCGTGACGGGTACCCGGTTCTCCCGCGCGGCTCCGTCGGGTCGTCCCTTGTCGCACATTTTCTTGGGATTACGGACACGAACCCGCTGCCTCCCCACGCTTTGTGCGGAACATGCCAACAGATCGAGTGGATTCCGGCAGAGGAAGCGCGAAGCGGCTTTGACGGACCGGACCG
This sequence comes from Paenibacillus sp. MAH-35, assembly GCF_058135425.1. Lineage (NCBI taxonomy): Bacteria > Bacillati > Bacillota > Bacilli > Caryophanales > Paenibacillaceae > Paenibacillus > Paenibacillus sp. MAH-35. Next base: position 44,164 of record NZ_JBYUPU010000049.1, on the reverse strand, counting down.
GTTCTGCTCCCGGTGCGGGGGTGGAATGCGGGGCGACGGACACGACATTCCGTACGAGACGTTCCTCGGACTTCACGGCAATAAAGTGCCCGATATCGATCTGAACGTAGCCGGCGAGTATCAGACGCAGGCGCAGTCCGGGGTAAGAGAGCTGCTTGGAGAGAATAACGTCCTCCTGGCGGGAAGAAGCGACGGAACCCCGCATCCGTCAGGGCTTCTGCTTATTCCGGACGGGATGGCCGCCGAAGATTTTACACCCGTCCGGGACGCCTCAAGCGACAGCAGGCCGGGATGGAGCAAGTCGTATTTCGATTACCGGTTACTGGATCATACGGTACACAAATTCGATATAATGGGTCACGACGGCCCGTCCGTGATGAGGCTGCTTCACACCTCTACAGGCATCGATCCGGAGACGATCCCAATGAATGACAGGCGTGTATTAAGTATGTTCCGCTCTACGGCAGAGCTTGGCGTAACCCCTGAGCAGCTCCTTTCTCCGGTCGCTACATACGGGTTGCCCGAGATGGGGACGCCTGCCGTCCGTAAGATCCTCGAACTGACGAAGCCGGATTCTTTCTCGGAGCTGCTCCAGATATCGGGACTGACGCACGGAACAGGAGTATGGGAAAGAAACGCCCAAGAGCTGATCCGGACAGGAACCTGTTCGCTGCAAACCGCGATCGCTTGCCGGGATGACGTGATGCTAACACTAATCGCCTATGGGTTGGAGGGCGAAGCCGCATTCAAGATCATGGAAAACGTGCGGAAAGGGAAAGGGATCGAAGAGGCGGAAGCCGCACAGATGCGTGCGAAAAACGTTCCGGAATGGTACATCGATTCCTGCCGGAAGATCGGCTATCTGTTCCCGAAAGCTCATGCGGTGTCTTACGTGATGTCCGCCATTCGCCATGCGTTTTATAAACTGTACTATCCTCTGGAATTTTACGCGGCTTTTTTTACTGTGAAGCGCTCCGCCTTGGAATTCGCTGTATGTCAGGATGGATATGAAGCGATCAGAAGCCTGCTGCTGGAGCTGCCCGAACCGGAATCCGGCCGCAACGTGGCGAGCTCTGCCCCGGACAAGCGAATTCTCGAAGTAGCGCTGGAGATGAGCGCAAGAGGAATGCGATTCGTACAGGGGACTTCCGGCGCCGGCGAATGGTTCAGTGAAGGAATGAACCGTCGCATACGTATCGGCGTTTCGGGAACTTTAGAGCAATTGAACGTATAATCGCGAAGCAGAAGCCGTTTCCTCCCGGAGGGGGAACGGCTTTCCGCCTTCGGTACGCACACAATGTTTGTTTGTGCCAAACGGTTCATGATGTGCTATCGATATCTTCCTCATAACCGCGCAGGAGGAGTTTGGTTCGGTAAGGTGGAATGAATAAGAATCATCGATTGGGACGAGAGGTACCGCGGTGCTCAGCCGAACGTAGGGACCGGTTACGGCTCGACCAGATGAGCGAATCAGGCCATAACAGGAGGAGCGAAATCAGATGAAAATTCACTTTTTGGGAACGGCGGCGGCCGAGGGCATTCCTTCTTTGTTTTGCCGGTGCGAGACGTGCAGGCAGGCGAAGCAAAGAGGCGGCAAAAATATTCGGACCCGCACGTCCGTGATGATCGATGATGTGCTCAAGATCGACTTTCCTCCGGATACGTACTTCCATATGATCCGGGACGGGCTCGATCTGGAGACGGTACAAGATCTCGTCATTACCCATTCGCATTCCGATCACCTGCTGCCGGAAGATCTGTATATGCGGCTGCCGGGCTTCGCTCAATCGGAGGACCGGCCGATTCACGTCTACGGTCACGACCGTCCGATCGGCAAATGTATCGACGTAGTCGGAACGGCGCAGCAAAAATTCGTTTTCCACATCGTCCAGCCTTTCGTTCCGGTGCGGACGCAAACGGCAGTGATCGTCCCGCTGCTGGCAGATCACGACAAGACTGAAACTTGTTTGCTGTATTACATCGAGAAGGACGGCAAGACGATCTTGTACGGACACGACAGCGGCTGGTTTCCGGATGCGACGTTGAACTGGCTCAAGGACAAGAAGCTGGATCTGGCTATTCTCGAGTGTACGACGGGCCGCAAGCCGTGCCGGAACAACCATATGGATATCGACTGCACGGTGGAGACGAAGGAGTGGCTGGCTGGCAACGGCGTTTTGAAGCCGGACGCGCAAGTCGCAGTGACCCACTTCTCCCATAACGCCCACATGCTCCATGAAGATTTTGCCGCCGCCTTTGAACCGCACGGTATCACAGTCGCCTACGACGGGATGGTTTTGTACATTTGACCGATTCGGCTGTCGCTCCTTTTGTAACTAAGGTTTTGAGGCCCCTCGTTGATCACGGATCTAGGCGTTTTTAGGGATGGAGTTGACAGCAGCGAGAACTTTCCGTATAATCCCAATAAATTGAATATTCAAACAAAGCTATGAAGAGAAAGAGTACCTGGCGAACGTCTTATACAGAGAGCTCCGGTTGCTGAGAAGGAGCAAAGAATACGTCCGGGAATATGGTCTCAGAGCTGCGCATCGAAGCCTTGACGGGCTGTAGGCTGCGCCGGATCCTGCACCCGTTACTGTGCTAGGGTATACACGCTCTCCGTATGCGTCGTACCCGAAGAGGTTTATGCCGCAAGGCATTAATAAAATTGGGTGGTAACGCGTGAGTCGAACTCTCGTCCCTTTGGGGATGAGAGTTTTTTGTCGTTTTTACACAAAAAAGGAGGTTATCAGCATGGCTTCTATTTTTATCGGGGGCGCATGGCCTTATGCCAACGGTTCGCTGCATCTCGGCCGGCTGGCGAGTTTATTGCCCGGGGATGTGCTGGCAAGGTATTATCGGGCGAAAGGGGAGCGGGTGCTCTATGTATCGGGAAGCGACTGTCACGGTACGCCGGTCGCCGTGCAAGCGAATCAGGAAGGTGTCACTCCGGACCGGATCGCAGACCGGTATCACCGCGAATTTCTCGATTGCTTCGAGCGGCTCGGATTTACGTACGATCTCTATACCCGGACCGACGATCGCTTTCATCATCAGGTCGTCCAGGAGCTGTTCCTGAAACTGCTGGAGAACGGGCATCTGTACAAAAAGACCGTGTCGCAGACGTATTGCGAGACCGACGAAAGGTTTCTGCCGGACCGTTACGTGGAGGGGGAATGTCCGGTATGCGGGCAGCGTGCGCGCGGCGATCAATGCGAAGCGTGCTCCACGATCCTCGATCCTGCCGATCTGATCGGCAAAACGTGCAAATTGTGCGGAAATCCGCCGATAGAGCGGGAGACCGAGCATTATTATCTCGCTCTTTCCCGGTTCCAGGAAGCGCTGGCCCGTTATGCGGAATGTGCCCAAGGCTGGAAGGACAACGCGGTGCAGCTGACGCAGCGTTACTTGAAGGAAGGGCTTCGCGACCGGGCGGTGACTCGGGATCTCGACTGGGGCGTCGACGTGCCGCTGGACGGGTACAAGGGGAAGAAAATGTATGTATGGATCGAAGCGGTATGCGGTTATTTGTCGGCGAGCAAGCAGTGGGCAGCCGAGACGGGCGGCGATTGGGAATCGTTCTGGGCGGACGGCGGGGAAGAGATTACCGCCTATTACGTCCACGGCAAAGACAACGTGCCGTTTCATACGATCATCTGGCCGGCGCTGCTGCTCGGAGCCGGCGGGCTTCATCTGCCCGATCGGATCGTTTCCTGCGAATATATGACCCTTGAAGGGAAAAAGTTTTCGACCAGCCGCGGCTGGGCCGTCTGGGTTCCTTACCTGCTGAGCCGCTATCACCCGGACTCCATCCGGTACTTCCTCCTTGCCAACGGGCCGGAGAAGCGCGATTCGGATTTTTCGTGGAGGGAGTTTATCCACAGCCATAACGGCGAGCTGCTGGGCGCTTTCGGCAATTTCGTCAACCGGACGCTTGCTTTCATAGCGAAATTGATGGAGGGGACCGTTCCTGCAGGCCAAGTTCCGGCAGACTGGTCCGGCCGGATCGAGTCGTTATACCGGGAGGCCGGGGAGCGGATCGGCAGCGGGAACCTGAAAGAAGCTCTGGAAACCATATTCGCAACGGTCCGCGCCGCCAACAAATATTATGACGAGCGAAAGCCCTGGGCCGAGTGGAAAGAAAACAGGTCCGGCTGTAACGATACGATACTCACCTGCGTCTTTATCATTGCGAATTTGGCAAACGTCCTGCAGCCTTTTTTACCTTTCTCGTGCGACCGGATTCGAACGTTTCTGTCGCTGGAGCTGCCGAGCTGGGAACCGGTGACCGTTCCGGCCGGACGGACGATACGCGATCTCGGTCATTTGTTCGAGCGGATCGAGCCGGGGCGGATCGAGGAGGAGACGCTGCGTTTGGGCAGCTTGTAAAAAAAACGTCGAAAACCGACCGGCGGATCAAGTACAATAGAAGCTGGACGCAAGGAGGGATTGCGGATGATTTTATCCGTTCAGGACAGAGAAATGTTATTGGCGGAATTAAATGCGGAGCAGCGGCATTATTTGTCGGAGCAGATGGTCCGCAGCCGCCGTACCGTATTTGCCAATGCGATGGCCAGGGAGAAAGGGTATCATATCCCCGAGCATGCGGACCCGGAAACGATCGAAGTGCTGCTGGACGATTGGCTGTATACCGGCTATATCGATGCGGGAGCCGTTACTCCGGATTTGCGCTGCGAGTGCGGGAGGCCCTTGAGATACCAGCATCATGTAACCCATAAGGTCACGGGCGAAGAGAAAAAGTTCGGGATCGAGCATCTGAAGGAGCATCTCGGTATCGACGCTTCCATCGTGTCGGCTATTAAGCAAGGCTTCGATGCGATCGACTATGAGCTGGATGAGATCCTGATCAAGCTCCGAAGCGGCTGGAAGCCCGAACCGGAATTGCTGGCCAACCCGCCGGCTTCGCTTCCCGAAGAGATCCGGATGCATCAGAAGCTTGGGCTGCCTTTACTGGAAAGGCACATCCGGAAACTTCGCCAGTTGAGGTCCGAAGGACTGAAACCGAAAATATTGCCGCCGCTGCCGCAAGGGGCGCCTCCTTCCGGGACCGGCACGTCCCGCCGGGAAGAGAAGGAGAAAGAGAAGGTCGACGATCTGTTCAGCTGGTTCGAGGAGCCGGAGGAAGAGCCGGAGCAGCCCGGGCAGCAGGCGGAGCCGGTATCCGCAGCTTCCGCCATTTCGGTGCAGAGCTTGCCGCCCTATCTGCAGCAGAAGGTGGAGAGCTATGTCCGGGACGACGTGCGAAGCGCGCGGGTCATCTGCGAGCTGCTGATCCGGGAGCACGGAGCCAGCGAGGCGAGATTCGCAACAGGGAAACCGATGATTTATTTGCCCGTCTGCCTGTATATCGAACGGGTATTCCCTGACGCCAAAATAGAACGACTGTACCAGGACGACCGCTGTTATACCGTGTAAAACCAAGGAGCGGGGTTGGTTTAACAGACGAACAAATGGTATATTGGAATATGGCTAAATTCAGGAAGGTGGACCCTATCATGATCGATCATATCGTCTTAGTCAAATTCGGAGAATCAACCTCCCGGGAGCAGCTGGAAGAAGTCGTAACCCGGTTCAAGGCGCTCCAAGGGAAGCTGCCGGGAATTGCCGATATCCAGGCCGGCATCAGCTTCACCGGCAAACATCAGGGCTACCAGCTGGCGCTAACCGTACGCTTCGAAAACCGTGCCGCTCTCGAAAACTACGGGCCTCATCCGCTTCATCAGGAAGTGGCGGCCTATATCCGTGAAATCGGCAGAGTGGACAGCATCGTAGTCGACATCGAGATTTAATTGGGCCGGATTAGACGCCGTCCGGCGGGGCAGACGGGCGGCAGTCTTGCAAGTGAATGCGTGGAGGGGAAAGCATGCTGAGAACGATCATTATCGACGACGAGCTGCCGGCACTGGACTGGATGAAGAGACTTCTGACCGGCAGCGGAAGCGTCGAGCTGGCGGGCGCGTACACGAATCCGATGGATGCGCTGGAGCAGCTCGGATCGGAGCCGATCGACGTCGTCTTTCTGGATATCGAGATGCCTGTCATTAACGGTCTGGAGTTTTCCGGCCATATTGTGGAAATCAGTCCCTCGACCGACATCGTGTTTGTAACCGCCTATCATCAATATGCGCTTGAAGCCTTCGAACGCCATGCGGTCGATTACGTGCTGAAGCCCGCCTCCCCTGACCGGATCGGCGCCACGCTAGCGAAACTTTCGGCCAGACGGCGCCAATCGGCCGGTCCCGCGGTGAAAAGCGGCGGAGCAGGCGAAGGCATCCGCTGCTTCGGCCGATTCGATTGGCTCCGGGACAACGAGCCGGGCGGAGCCGTCAAGTGGCGTACGACCAAAGAGCGCGAGCTGGCGGCGCTTCTGGTCCATAATGGCAACGAGTGGGTCCAGAAGGAGAAAATACTCGATGCGCTGTGGGGGCAGGATCATATCGATCAGTCCCGGGCGTATTTGTATACTTGCATCTACACGCTTCGGAAAAAGCTGAGCGCCATGGGGCTCGAGCGGCTGCTGCAGTCGGAGCAGAACGGATACCGGCTCGACGTGTCGAGCATCGGTTGCGATGCGGCCGAGTTTTCCAAAGTATGCGAAGGCGAGCAGCCGGTCGATGCGGCATCGATTGCAAAAATGGTGCGGGCCGTCTCCTTGTACCGCGGAGATTATATGGAGGAAGACGGCTATTTCTGGGCGATGCAGCTGCAGGAACGATACCGGGAGCGATACATCAGCCTGCTGAAACGAATGGCCGCCTATTATGCCGGAGTGCAGTCGTATTTGCAAGCCATCGAATGTCTGCGCAAGATTACGGACAAAAATCCGTTTCTGGACGACATCAACGAGCTGATGATCCGGTATTACGCCAGAATGGGCGACAGATTGTCGATGATCCGTCATTATGAGAAATTTACGAAACAATTAAAGCAGGAGCTTGGCATCGAACCGCTCCAACGAACGGTATTGTTATACGAGCATTTGCGCAGCGGCCTCTCCGACGACACATTTTCGTTGTGAGTTTTTTTTTGAACGTTAAAGAATGTTTAAGTTTACTAAAGCGTTAAAGCGGTAAAATGAAACATTTTTTACTAAGAAAAGCCTCCTCTTACGCAGGGTCATTCATCGTGGATAAGGCTTCGTTTAGAAGCTTTTCTTATTTGGGAGTTTATCCCGAACCGGAAGCATGAATAAGAGGGCTGCCCGAATGCGAGATCCGGACAACCCCCGTTACTTGTTCGTTACCAGCTAATCTCAGGATCATCCAGATCCAGCTCGATCGGAGCCGGTCTGGATGGAGATTGAACCACGATCTTATTCGTCTCCGGATGGACGGCAACGACCTTCACTTGGCCGTAAGCGGTCGTGATTGTACCGCCAGGGGAAGGGAAGCCGGATTTCCCGCTCTCATAGTTGTGGGTCTCGAAGCGGAGACAGCACATTAATCGTCCGCATAAACCGGATAGCTTGACAGGATTGAGAGACAGCTTCTGATCCTTCGCCATCTTAATCGACACGGGCTCGAATTCGCCCAGAAAGGTCGAGCAGCACAGTATACGGCCGCACGGCCCGATTCCTCCTAATAGCTTCGCTTCATCCCTGACGCCCACCTGTCTTAATTCCACCCGGGTACGCCGATACAGGCTAACCAAATATTTGACCAGCTCCCGAAAATCGACCCGGCCTTCCGCCGTATAATAAAAATACATTTTACTGCGGTCGAACGTATATTCGATCTGAAGCAGCTTCATCTTTAATTGCTTGAATCTATCGGTTAAAGAGGCCAAATCCTGTACGGCCTCGACGCTGTTTCTCTTCATCCGGGCATAGTCGTCGCTCGTCGCTGACCGAATGATCTTCCTTAACGGTTGGACGATATCGCTTTCCTTCACGTCTTTGGAAGGAAGTACGACCGTTCCGAATTCGACTCCATGCGAGGTTTCCACGATTACGTTAGCGTGTACCCCGAATTCGCTGCCTGCGGGGTCAAAATAATAAATTTTACCAGCCGGCTTGAATCGGACGCCAACTACCCGATACAAGATGTGTACCACCGCCTTCTCTGTAATTTGGAATGTAGAAGCGTTTATACGCCGCAATTATGATAGCCCGAAAGTCGCAGCAGGATCAGGTCAGGTTCCCCGAAAATAAGCGACTTAGGGAAAGTTTACCATATCGTCTCCTAAAATCAAGCACTTGCGACGGAGGCATGAGGCGTTCGGGTTCTACAAAAGTTGGAACTACAACAATCCTGAACGGCTGGATACGATTATAGGTGCAGAGGACGCAATCTGCGGACACCACAAACAGGGAGAGGAACGGGTACCGACATGGGCGTGAAGGGGATAGGGCTTATCCTTGCAGGAGCCGTCTTGCTGCTGTTTTCGGCTTGGCCGCTTTATTTGATGGGGCAGGAGTTGTTTTTGGAACGAAAGGTGCGGCAGCAAGCCGACATCGATCGGATTTATGTGAATTTTCTTGAACTGGGCAAAGTCGAAATATTAGGCAGGGGCGTTCCCATTCCGGTAACCCGCATCTCCGTCCGTAATCGGGTGGAAGCAGCCGGTGAAAGCCGAGAGCCGCTGTCATACGATGACTACTACAGGTATATGGAGAATACCGCTTCGGAAACGGTCCGGTATACGAGGGAGTACACTTGGGAAAACCAAGTGATTCGAATCGAGGACGAAACCGCGCCGGGTGTGCGCAGTAGGGATAGCCGCAGCCGCTCGCCGCTGCGGATTACGATCAATCAGAACGATTGGAGCGTATCCGACCCGGTTGAGGTGAGGCCTTATTTTTTGGATGAGAACCGGTATCACGGTTATTTTGGAATGCTGACCGTTCGGCACCGCGATCACGATCAGCTCGTCCTCGTACAGCGTATATCGGAGATCGGAGATTTCAATGTGCCGTCACTGGCATGGCGGGTGCTCTCCATCGCTTCGGACGGTCAAGTCCGGGAGGAGCGGTTCGAGTATGGCGAACGGGCGGACGACCCGATTCGGGTGAAGTACATTCAACAGTCATCGGCATCGCCGATTTCATTCGGTTACCGATCCAATATGTTGCATGTGTGGCCTTCTTTATGGTTTCCCATTCTGTATCCGTGGACGACCGGCGGGCTCGGGCTTCTGCTTCTGGCCGCAGGGGGAGCTGTACGATGGGCGGACCGGCGGAAGAACAAGTCGGCCCGTCACAAGCAATGACCCGAGAGAACGGTTCCCGCGTCCCCGTATCCGGCCGATTGTTGTAAATATTCGAGATCGTACGTTCGCAGAAGGAATCGCTCCCTGTTGCATCGAATGAATTCAGCAGGCAAGAACTGCCAACAATAGGGCTCGTATCAGGATAAGCAAGAAAGAGAGAGCCTTGCAGGGACGGTAATCGAATGGATCTGTATCATTATTATGAAGCTGATCGGGGACCGTTCCGGAACTTATCCGGTTTGAACCGATCAGAGGCCCGGCTGATCATGGAGGAGCTGAGAAAAGACTCCGTCTTGTTCGCCAGCCGCCGCCCGGACGGCTATATGGACATTCGCCGGGAGCTGGAAGCAAAGGCCAGGGCGATGTTTATTCAGAAAGGCGGAATGCCGGTTCTTTCTTATCCCCACTATATGACCGTTGGAGAATGCGCATGGATCAAGGAATGGTATAGAGACGGGCGAGATATTCGCATTCCCTTAGGCGTGTTTGCAGAAAGTTCGATCAGCTTCACCTACGGAGATTTATTCCCGACGATGCGTTATAAGGACGGCAAACCGTACAGGGAGAACGTCTACACGAAGCGGGAGATCGAAGAACTCATCGCCCGGCACGGGTTGCCGCAGCAGTGGAATCCGGACGGCCAGGGCGGGCCGGAGCGGTATATCGAAGTGCAGGTGTGGGACGATGCGGTGCTGAGGAGATACATGCCGCTGAATCGTGAACAGTCGTGAACAGATGAGCAAGCGAAAGAAGGGCCGCTCCATCGGAAGAGGCCCGCAACACTCAGGCTAGCAGGTAGCGCCGGTCAGCTCGTTGGTAAACATCCGCTTGTACTCTTTGGGCGACATCTTGACCGAGGACGCGGCGGCGTAATGAAACTGAAGCGCCCGGCGGCGTTTGATGGAGAAGTTCGGCGGAGTGCCATGTATAAGCAGGCCGTGAAAAAACAGGACGCCTCCGGGAGGCAGCGGTACGGCTACATCCCGCTCCACTTGTACGTTGTCGTCGCAGACTTGCCAGTCCCGCTTGGCGTAGTGAGGCGTACCGCCGTTCATATGAGAGCGCGGGATGACATGCATGCAGCCGTTGTCGAGCGCGGCTTCGTCCAGGGCGATCCATACGCCTGCCACCGCCTTGTCATAGGCTAGCGGCCCGTAGGCCATATCCTGATGCCAGGGCTTCTCTCCGCCGCCGTGAGGCGGCTTCAGCAGCGCCATATCTTGAATCAGCACCGCTTCCTCGCCCAGCAGCTTCTCGACGCATGCCAGCAGCTCCGGGTGATGGGCGATCTCGTACAGCGTCCGGTTGCCATGTACGAATTCGTATATTTTCCGGACGGACAGCTCCCGTTCCTCAGCGGTGAGAATTTCGTTCTCCGGTTTGGTGAACTGGATTTTCGCGCCGTTAGCGTCCTGGAACAGGATGGACATCAGCGCTTGGATGGAACGGTTCGTCTCATCCTCGGACAAAACCCGGGTAACGGCCAAGTACCCTTGCTCATGGTACAGGTTGATCTCGTCCGGGCCGATCGTAACCGGTGAATCCAGTCTGGTTGCAATGTTGTCGTACTGGTACAGCAGCCGGGCGATTTCCTCCGGCGACTTGTCGGTTGTAGCCAAATGCATCTCCTCCGTTCTTTGGTTTCTTTCATTATATAAATGAACCAAGAGTCGGGGAATGGTCTGCAAAGCTGCCGGTTTGTACCGTAAGGCATATCGAGATTACAACTGTGGAGCCGCTGGCGACAGGCGGACTGCTGCGGAAGGGGGGCGCTTATGAGCGAAGTGAAACCGGGCCGGGCGCCGGGCAGCGTCAAGCTGGCGGCAGTGCGGATCGGGAGCGGAGGAAGGTCGGGGAAAGCCCGGTGCGAGCCGGGTTGGGACTGGCGTCCGGCTCCGCTAGGCGATTACGACCTGTGGTATGTCGTATCCGGCAAAGGGGACGTCCGGTTAAACGGCGAGCTTTTCCCGGTGCGGCAAGGCTCCTGCTTCGTGTTCCGACCCGGCGACCGGATCGAAGCGACCCAGCACCCGGACGACCGGCTTACAGTGATCTACATTCATTTCGACGTGACGGATCTGCGCACCGGAGAACCGTGCGATCCGGAGTCAAGCTGGCTTCCTCCGGGATACGTATATACCGAAGACGCCTATCCGCTTGAAAGCCGGATGAACGAAGTGCTGGAGGCGGACGCCGAGGAAGAAGAGAGCGAGATGCGGGATGAGTGGTTTCATTGTCTGATGAAGCTCGTCCTGCTGCAATTGTCCAAAGCCGGTGAAGCCGGTTCACCCGAAACGGAGGCGGAACCCCCGATCTCGCACAAACAGAAGCGGCTGCTGCTTCAGACCAAGCAATATATTAAGGAACACATCGCTTCGCCTATCGATTATGACGAAATCGCAAAGTTCACCGGACTAACCCCAAGGTATCTCAACCGGCTTTTCAAGAGGTATACGGGACAATCGTTGAAAGCTTATATCACGAGCACCCGTGTGGAGCGCGCCAGGCATCTGCTCGCAGAGACGTCGATGACGGTCGGACAAGTGGCCGAGACGCTGGGGTATTCGGATATTTTCTTTTTCAGCAAACAATTCAAGAAATACAGCGGCATACCGCCATCCACGCTCCGGGCGAAGGCGCTGCCTGCAGAGCCTCATACCGGACGGTAAGCAACTACATTGATAACTGGAACGTTCCAGAAGAAAGGCAGGCAAACCAAAATGAGTCAAACCGTAAACCGTTTGGAAAAACAAATAATTAAGCCGATCCAGCTTCAATATTTATTGCATTTGCCGCAATCGTATGATCCCGAATCGTCCGAGCGCTGGCCGCTGATCCTGTTTCTGCACGGCGCCGGCGAGCGGGGAGACGATATCGAGAAAGTAAAAATACACGGCATCCCGATGCTGGCGGAACGCAATCCGTCCTTCCCGTTTATCGCCGTATCGCCGCAATGCCCCAAAAACGCTTATTGGCACCAAAAGCAAGACGGAGTGATGGCGCTCCTGGACGAAATAACGGCCAACTATAACGTCGACGACAAACGGATCTACCTAACCGGACTCAGTATGGGCGGATACGGCACTTGGAATCTTGCCTGCGACTTTCCGGACAAATTCGCCGCGATCGCGCCGATTTGCGGGGGCGGAGATCCGTACCGGGCGAAGCTTTTGGTCAAAACGCCGGTATGGGCGTTTCACGGGGCTCAAGATACGATCGTGCTGATCGAGGAGTCCGAACGAATGGTCGAGCAGCTTCAGGCGTGCGGATCTGATGTACGCTTTACGGTGTATCCCGAAGCGAAACATAATTCCTGGACCGAGACGTACGAGAATCCGGAGCTGTACGAATGGATGCTGAGCCATTCCCGCTGATTGCAAGCTTGCCGCAATAACCGATCCTAGCCCCGCGGTCCTACTAATCTTCCTCAATATAGGCGATTTGGTAGTGGATTTATAACTGCGACTAGTATTAATATATAACGATACCCATAATCAGCAGGGAGGAAACTGCAAATGTCCGAAGTAAAACTAACGATCGATTACGACCAATATGAAGAAAACGTGAAAATGACCGAACTGCTCGAGCAATTGGCGAACAGTCCGGAAGCTGCGGGTCTGACCAGTCTGATTATCGGCGATTGGGGCGGCTCTTACGAGAACGATTCTAGCGATATCGTGGAGGCATTGGTTCGTTTAAATGGCCGCTTTCCGAAGCTCCGCAAACTGTTTATCGGCGACATGGGGTATGAAGAGTGCGAAGTGTCCTGGATCATGCAATCGAATATCGGACCGGTCCTTGACGCTTATCCGGAGCTGACGTCGCTGACGATCAAAGGAAGCAGCGGATTGGCGCTCGATCCGGCCCGACACGAGAAGCTGGAGGAGTTGGTCATCATCTGCGGAGGTCTTGGGTCGGACGTCATAACGAGCATAAGCAACGGATCATTTCCGCAGTTGAACAAGCTTGAGCTCTACTTAGGGGTTGACAACTACGGCTTCGACGGATCGCTGGATACGATACTGCCGTTAATCGAACCGGGGAAATTCCCGAAGCTTACATATCTGGGACTGAAAGACAGCGAGATTCAGGATGAAATCGCGATCGCGGTTGCCGAAGCGCCGATTCTCGACCAGCTGCATACGCTCGATCTGTCGATGGGCACGCTGTCGGACAAAGGGGCGGAGGCGCTGCTGCAAAGCGATAAAGTGAAAAAGCTGCAACATCTGGACCTTAGCTACCACTTTATGTCCGATAAGATGATGCTGAAGTGGAAACAGTCGGGTCTGAACGTTAATACGAGCGACCAGCAGGAAGCTGACGACGATGAAGACTATCGCTTCCCCGCTTTAACCGAGTAAGATGGACCGTTTGATCCTAATCGGCAATCCCGGCAACCGGCGCACCGAAGGATTGCAGGAGGCCCGCAGAAAACTCGGAATGCCGCCGGCCGTCGTCGTTCCTTATCTCGATCTGCTTCGCGGCCGTACGTCGCTGGAGCAAACGGCCGAGCTGGCGGAGCTTCGAGGCAGCCGCTCTCCGGTGCTGCGCCTGGACGCGCCTGGCGAGCTGTTCGAGGTGGAGCGGGAGCTCATCGCGCTCGGAGCCCCGGATGCGCCAGCCGAGCTTGCCGACGACCGGCTGCTGCCCTACGGGGCATGGAACGACCCGCAGCCGCTGCCGGTCAAGGCGGCGCTGTCGATTCAAGAGCAGCGGGGTCGGCTGTACCATCCGTCCCAATGGTTTCGCGGCTACGGCCGTCTGCTTGCGATGGTGGAGAAGAGGGCGAAGGAACTGTGGCCGCACGGACGGTGGATGAATGCCCCGGACGATATTGCCGCCATGTTCGACAAACGGTACACGCACCGTGTATTAACGGCTGCGAACGTCTCCGTTCCCAAACGGCTCGCTCCCCCCGAGCAGCTGCCGGATTACGAAACGCTCCGCGAAATGATGAGCCAACGCCGGCTGCACCGCCTATTTATTAAATTGGCTGCGGGATCGGGCGCTTGCGGCGTGATCGCTTATCAGACCAATCCGGTCACAGGCGCCGAGTTGGCGTTTACGACGATCGGCGTGGAATCCTACAATACCCGGCCTCCGGCTTATTACAATGCGGTGAAGCTGCGCCGGTATACCGGGAGCCAGGAGATCCGGTCCATCATCAATTGGCTGCTGGCGCACGGCGCACATATCGAGCAATGGATCGCCAAAGCGGCGTACATGGGTCATTCCTACGATATCCGTCAGCTCGTCATAGGCGGGGAAGCTTGTCATCGGATCGCCCGTGTCAGTCCGACTCCGATTACGAACCTGCATTTGCGAAGCCAAAAGAAAACGCTGGACGAAGTGGGGTTGAATTCGAGCGAACAAGATACGGTCAAGGATTGTGCGGAGCGGGCGCTGGCTGCGTTTGGCGGCTCTACGGTAGCCGGGGTCGATGTGCTGCTCGATAGCCGATTGAAGAAACCTTACATAGTAGATGTGAATCCCTTCGGCGATTTGCTGTATCGCGTCGAGTACAGCGGCTGCAATCCGTACGAATGGGAGATGCGCAGGCTGGGGGAGACATTTTCGCCGTTTTCCCCAATGGGCAAGGAACGGTCCGAACCGGCAGAGAGGAAGAACGAGTATTGATCAACATGAATGACATCGTCGGCAGCCACGACATTTTAATGATTACGCTGGATACGCTGCGCTACGACGCCGCCGTACTGGAGGAGAACCATTGTCCGAATTTGTGCGGAAGCGGGTCCTGGGAGAAGCGTCATACCCCCGGCAGCTTTACCTATGCGGCGCATCATGCTTTTTTCGGCGGATTTCTGCCAACACCGGCGACTACGAACAAAAAAGACCATATCCGGCTGTTCCACTCCAAACATACCGGCTTGCCCACTCACCCAAATACGTGGCTGTTCGATACGCCAGATATCGTCTCCGGGCTGCAGGCGGAAGGCTACCGGACGATCTGCATCGGCGGAGTGATCTTCTTCACGAAAAAGGTACCGCTCGCCAAAGTGCTGCCCGGTTATTTCCAGGAAAGCTACTGGCGCATGACCTTCGGCGTGACGAACTCCCGGTCTACGGAGCATCAGGTCAATCACGCCCTGAAGCTGCTGGAACGCGCGGGGATGGAGGAGAAGCTGTTTCTGTTTCTCAACGTGTCTGCCATTCACGGGCCGAATCATTACTTTGTTCCGGGGGCGAAGAAAGACTCCGTAGATACGCAGCGCGCCGCTCTTCGTTATGTGGACGGGCAATTGGGCCGGCTATTCGAGGCGATGCGTTGCCGGGAGAGGCCGGTTTTTTGCCTCGCTTTCTCCGACCACGGCACCGCTTACGGCGAGGATGGTTATGAGGGACACCGGCTAGCCCACGAGGTCGTCTGGAACGTGCCGTACCGCGAGTTCGTGCTGTAAGCGTCAATGGTTTCATACAGCCGGCAACTACTAACTTCCATTATATGTATGGATGACTGCTTGCACCATTACCCGGAAAGGATGTGGCCCTTTTGTTCGAATCTTTTGCTGCCCGCTCGGGAAGCGCAGGCGGTGGTCCGGATGAGATCCGCGACTGGAAGGAGAGGCTGATCTCCGATCCTTACCGGTC
Organism: Paenibacillus sp. MAH-35; assembly: GCF_058135425.1. Classification (NCBI taxonomy): domain Bacteria; kingdom Bacillati; phylum Bacillota; class Bacilli; order Caryophanales; family Paenibacillaceae; genus Paenibacillus; species Paenibacillus sp. MAH-35. The sequence continues at coordinate 28,327 of NZ_JBYUPU010000049.1, read as the reverse complement.
TTATTTATATTCATACCCACATAAGACGGCTTACTCGGAGCTGGAACCGAAGCGGTCTTTGCGGGAGCTGTGGCGGGACGAGCCGGCGGAGAGCTTCTTTCTGTATATGCATATCCCGTTCTGCGGAGCGAGATGCGGCTTTTGCAATCTGTTCACGCTGCCGGACAAACGGGCGGACGTCCACGAGACTTACGTCGATGCGCTGCACAGACAAGCGGTGCAATGGGCCCGATTCGTCGGCCATAAGCCGTTCGCCCGGTTTGCAATCGGCGGGGGGACGCCTACGCTGCTGGAGCCGCGTCTGCTGGAGAAGCTGTTTGATATCGCCGAAAACGTGATGGGGCTGAATCCGCAGCAATCGTCCATCTCTGTTGAAACTTCGCCCGAGACAGTTACGGCGGAGCGGCTCCGAATTTTGAAGCAGCGGCAGGTCGACCGGGTAAGCATGGGTATTCAAAGCTTCGTCGAGTCGGAAGCCGCAGCCGTATACCGGCCGCAAGGCCCGGCGGAAGCGGAACGCGCGCTGGAGCTGCTGAAGCGGGAACAGTTTTCAATCCTGAATGTCGATCTGATCTACGGTCTTCCCGGCCAGACGGTCGATTCCTGGCTGTACTCGCTGGACCGTGCACTTCAATACGCTCCGGAGGAGCTGTTTATTTATCCTTTATATACGCGGGACCATACGATCGTGAAGCCGGAGGATGTGCGGAACAGCGGCGAAGATATCCGGATGGCCTGTTACGGGGCGGCGAGGGAGAAACTGCTGGCGGAAGGCTACACCCAGTACTCGATGCGCAGATTCGCAAAGCCCGAAGCCGTTTCCGACAAAACGGTGCTGTCTTACGGCTGTCAGGAGGAAGGAATGGTCGGGCTTGGCTGCGGAGCCCGCTCTTATACCCGATCGGTGCACTACGCTTCCCGCTACGGGGTTAGCCGCCGGGCGACGGCAAGCATCATAGCCGACTACGTCGCGGCGGAGCGTTACGATACGGCGGATTACGGGTTCTTGTTGTCCGAGGCCGAGCAGAAGCGGAGATATATATTAAAGGCCATCCTGCATCGCGAGGGGCTGGATCTGGGGGCTTACGAGAACCGGTTTGGGAGCCGAACGCTGGACGATCACCCTGAGCTGGAACGGCTGCTGCGTGCCGGACTGGCCGTACTCGAACATAACGTATTCCGGCTGACGGACGAAGGGATGGCTTTTTCCGACGCGATCGGCGACTGGTTCATCTCGCCGGAGGTGCGGAAGCGGATGGAAGGGTACGTGCTGGTATGATGGCGACCTTGTACTTCCGGGGCAGCCTGACCTCCTGCAACTACGATTGTCCGTATTGTCCGTTCAGCAAAAATGTCGATACCCGGGCAACGCTGGCCAGAGACCGCGATCATGTCATGCAGTTTGTCGACTGGGTACGCGGTCGGGCCGGGGAAGGCGACCGGCTGTCGGTGTTCTTCAACCCTTACGGCGAAGCGCTGATTCACCGGTGGTACCGGGAGGCGATCACAGAGCTGTCCCATCTGGATCATATAGAGAAAGTGGCGATCCAGACGAATTTGTCCGCCAAGCTCGATTGGACGGAGAAGCTTAATCGAGATAAGGCCGCCTTCTGGGTTACGTATCACCCGGGGCAGACGAAGGAAGCGGACTTTCTCGCTCAATGCCTGGAGCTGCACCGCCGGAACATTCCGTTCAGCGTAGGCTCGGTAGGCGTGCGAAGCGCCTTCGGGGCGATCCGGTCGCTGCGCCGGGCTTTGCCGGACGATGTCTACCTGTGGGTCAATGCGTACAAAGACAAGAAGGACTATTACTCCGCCGAAGACCTGATCTTCCTGCGTGCGATCGATCCGTTGTTCGACTACAATGTGTCGGATTACGACAGTATGGGTAAACCATGTGAAACGGGACACAGCGTTTTTTATGTTCAGGGGCCGGGAATCGTGAAGCGCTGCTACAAAGACCGGCAAGTGATCGGACATCTGTACCGGGACGGACTGGAAGGTTTGTCCAAGAGACGGGCTTGCCGGATGAAATGCTGCGACTGTTACATTGGCTACATTCATATGCCGGAGCTGAAGCTTGATCGTGTGTACGGGGACAAGCTGCTGGAGAGGATCGCTTCCCCGGCGGTTCTCGTGGGGTCGCAGATCAGTCCGTCCTAAAGCAGGAGGCTTACGCCTCTCCTGTTGAAACGTCCTTCTCCCGAATGTATAATTTCCTTGTTATCAGAATCGAATGACGCTTGTTGTTGTCGGCTCCTGACTACAATTGCCCATTCAACAAGGAGGAGAAGACGCCATTACCATGACATTCGGAGCACGTATGCTCAAGACGGGAATCGCCGTCACCTTGGCCTTATACATCAGTACATGGCTGCAGTTTTCTCCCCCTGTTATTGCCGCCATCGCCGCGATTTTCGCCGTGCAGCCTTCGATCTACCGGTCTTGGCGCTATTTTCTGGAGCAGGTGCAGACGAATACGCTCGGAGCCGTGATCGCGATGCTGGCCGGCACTTATTTCTCCAAGGAGCCGATCGCGATCGGGGTCGTCTGTATCCTGGTCATCATGCTGTGCATCAAGCTGAAGATGGAAGAGACGATCGGCCTGACGCTGGTCACGGTCGTTGCGGTGATGGATGCATCCGGGCAATGGGGATTTGCGCTGAACCGTTTTTTGCTGAGCATGATTGGAATTGTATCGGCGTTTGCCATCAATATCGTCTTTTTACCGCCAAAACCAAAAGAGCAATTTACCGACCAGGTTCATACGGTGTTCGGCAAGCTGTCACTCCTGCTGCGGACAGCGGTATCCGACGAGATGAAGGAGAAAGTGTTCCGCAGCCAGAAGCAGGGACTCGCGGACAGCCTGAATTCGCTGAGCGGCAAGTACAAGCTGATTGAAGAGGAAGTCAAAAAGCTGAAGCGAGCCAAATACCGGCAGACGCGCCAGCTCGTCGTCTACAAGCAGATGCTGTATACGCTGCAAAAAGGCTACGAGGTGCTGGAGGCAGTGGAGGAGCATTTCTTCCAGGCCGACCGGACGGACGATATGAACAAAAGGTACGACCGGCACATGGAGAAGCTGATCAAGTTCCATGAGCATGTGCTGCTTAAGTTCGAAGACAAGCTGAAGCCGGAGAGCTGGAAATCGGATTCGGTCGTGGAGGCGAACGATCTGTTCATGAAGCAAGCTACGGACGGTTACGCCGAAGAACGGGAAGGGGCTTTGCGGCTGTTTATCGTTGCTGCGGCTATGTACGATTACGGTCATCAGACGGCACGGCTGGACCGGCTCGTGGAACATGTGGACTCGGAGGAAGACGAATAAGGGCGGGGGCACGCCGCCCGGCGTACAGTCTGTCGAATCGCTCGACGGGTTTCGTTAGTCATTTATCGCTGCAGAGCGCTGCTAAAATCGGCGAGAAGGGTGCAAAACCCGCCAGTTGGTAAGGGAAGGGAAGGGGAGGGTTCCCCTGACTTGGCATTAGAGAACGTATACTCAGGTTCGATGATTAACGAATCGTATCGTTCTTATGGCTGAAAAACGATGTTATTTCAGACGTAACGAATCCGGGTATCGTTATCGAACCGAAAGCGGAAAAAAACGATCCGATTTGCGAGGAATAACAATACAAGAGTTCGTTACGAATTCAAACGTACGCATTCGGTTCCGATAACGAATGCTGGGTTCGTTAGCCATACCGCCGCATGAAGACAACAACGACTTTAACGAGCGGCTGGAGCGAAGGTACCCATTCCCTTCGATGCGCATAGGTATGGGTTTGCACATCAAAAAACCGTCCGGACTTCACTTGTACCGGACGGTTTGTTTTACCCAAGCAAAAGCAGCTCCCGGATGTCCGCCTCTGTAAACGACGACAACGATTCCTGTCCCGGCCGGATTACATCCTCGATCAGATGCAGCTTTTTTTGCTGGAGGTCGTACATTTTTTCTTCCACGGTGCCTTGGGCGAGCAGCCGGATGATCTGCACCACTTTTTTCTGCCCGATCCGGTGGGCGCGGTCGGCTGCCTGCTGTTCCACGGCGGGGTTCCACCACAGATCATACAGAACGACGGTGTCCGCTCCGGTCAGATTCAGCCCGGTGCCGCCGGCCTTCAGCGAGATGAGGAACAGATCGCGTTCTCCTTCGTTGAAGCGGCCGCACAGCTCGACGCGCTCGGCAGGCGGAGTCGAGCCGTCGAGATAAAAGAACGGAATCCCCCGCGCCCCAATCTCCCGCCCGATCAGTCCGAGCATCTCCGTAAACTGGGAGAACAGCAGGACCCGTTTGCCCGCGCTTTGGCATTCCTCCACAATGTCCAGCAGCTGCTCGAATTTGGCCGAAGAGCCGTTGTAGTTTTCCACGAACAGGGCAGGGTGGCAGCACAGCTGGCGAAGCCGTGTCAAGCCGGCCAATATTTTGATCCGGTTTTTGTGAAAACTGGCTTCGCTCAGATGCTTCAAAGCTTCCTTCTGGAGTTTCGCCAAATAAGCGGCATACAGCTTTTTCTGCTCGGGCAGCAGTTCCGACGTATGCAGCGTTTCGATTTTTTCCGGAAGCTCCGTTAATACGTCGCTCTTCAGCCGGCGGAGCAGGAAGGGGCGGATCTTCTTGGCTACCGTGCTGCGGGAAAGCTCGTTGAACGCCTTTCTTCCCGGGAACAAGCCCGGAAATACGACATCGTACAACGTCCACAGCTCCTCCAGCCGGTTCTCGACAGGCGTTCCGGTCAGTGCGAACCGGTAGGGGGCTTGCAGCTGTTTGACCGCATGCGCCGTCTGGGTCGCGTGGTTTTTGAAAAACTGGGCTTCGTCCAAAATCAGCGTATGAAACGACCGCATCATATTCGCCTCGATATCTCTGCGCAGCAGCGGGTAGGAGGTAATAATCACATCCAATCCTGCTGCGTTTTTCCAAAACTTGTTCCGCTCCACTTTGCTGCCGTCGGCGATCGCCGCCCGGATGTCCGGCGCGAACTTGTGCAGCTCGTTTTGCCAGTTGTACACCAGCGAAGCGGGGGAGACGATGATCGCCGGCAGCTCCTGAGCCCGGATCTCGGGCAGCATCGAGACGAGGAAGGCGATCGCCTGAACCGTCTTGCCTAGCCCCATCTCGTCGGCCAATATGCCGCCGAAACGGTAATGGGCCAGCGTCCTCAGCCACTGATACCCGTATTGCTGGTAATCCCGCAGCACGGGGGCGAGGTTGTCCGGCACCGGGAAGTCCAGATGGTCCGGATTGCGCATGTGTGTAAGAAGGCGCCGGAGCGTTTTGCCCAGACGAACCGCGTGGCTCTGCCGGTCGGTGTCCATAAACTGGAGACCGCGAACGACCGGCAGCCGGAAGGTCGTACCGTCCGCCTCTCCCATCCGGACGCCGAGCTCGTTCATGCAGCGCACGATTTCCTGAAATTCCTCGGATTCAAGCGGCAGCAAAGCCCCATCCGGCATTTTGTGATACCGGCGTTTCTCCTCCAGCGACTGGAGCACTTTACGGATTTCCGCTTCGGGAATCGTTTCAATATCGAACCGCGCCTCTAACCAGTCGACTTTGTCATTGACATCCACTGTAATCTTGGGCGGAACATGAACCGGATAGATCCGTTCCTTCACGTTGGAGGTGGCATACACTTTAACCAGCTTTTCAAGCCGGGGCACGGTATGAACCAGGAAATCGTACTCGCCGTCCTCGTCGTCCATCCGGTAGCCGCTTTCCGTCCGGACGAAGGACGACTGCTCCATCAGCTCGAGGATTTGCCGCTCCAACTCGCCGTCCCGCACCAGAATCCGGTCGGAGCTTCGTTTGGCCGACCAAGGCTCCAGCGGGTTGATCGTAATGTCCCCGTAATGGAATTCCAGGGCGGCCAGCATCTTCTCCTTCACCCGATCCAGGTACAAGCTCGCTCTCAGCGGCGTCTTTATGAACTTCTCGGACACGGCTTCCGCAATCTGAACGCGGCCGAGCTTCATTAATCCGGGTACGGCTCTGTCCATCATCGATTCCAGCTGAACCGGAGACAGCGGAAGCTGCCGTCTGCCGGCGTCGCCGAACATCTGCTTAAGCTCCGATAACCGGCTGCATGATTCGGACGGCAGCTGCAGCAGCTTGCCGTTTGTAAGAACAACCCCGTAGGATTCCAGTACGGTCACGTCGTCCAAGCCCGTTACTTCCAGCTCGTAGGCGTGATTCCCGTTTCCGGTCTGCCGGAAGTCAAAGTGCAGCGGCACCGGCTCATCGGACAGCTGCAGCGGATGGACGGAACCGCCGGGATGTTCAACAAGCACGGACGTCTCCGCACGGGTCAGGAGCGGCAGCAGACTGTCCCAGGAGAGCGGAGGGAGGAGCAGGGTCCGGTCTGTCTGGTGCTTGCTGCGGACGGGGAATACGTTCGAATCCCGATACAGTTGCTCGTTCTCGGCAATATCGGTTAATTGCCGGATGATCGACTCGTCTTCATTTTTGAACCGGTGGAACTCCGGATCGTACGTGAACAGTTTAGCGAACGGATACGATTTCCCCTTATCGAGCTGTTCGAGAAATTCCCTGATTCTCTGAACGATATAAAGCCGTTCCAGCCCCACTTTCATCTGGATGCCGAAAAGCTGTTTCCGGTAGCCGTAGGGAAGCAGCGTACATATAAACTGGACGTGGAGCGGGTCTCTCGGATCGTGCAGCAGCCCGCTGCCGGCGGATCGTGCCGGCTGTTTGCGGAACAGCCCGAGCATGCTTTCGACCAGCCGGGCCTCCTCGCGGGGCGTGCCGGCAGGCGGGTCCTGCACTTGCGGCTGCAAGCCGCCGGCATCCGCAGCGGACTCGGGCCGGTCGCTGCGCTGGATCTCGATCAGGCACAGCAGCGCGGCCGCGATATGTTTGCAATGTTTGCTGTAAGAGCCGAGCGTTGGGCAGGAGCAGCTTGCCGCAATCGTTCCGGACGGATCGTCCAGCCTGACGGATACTTCGCTCCGCCCTTTGTCCGTTACGGCCGCTTCGAACAATTGCCCGGGCTGGTACCGAACAACGGACACTTTCCCCGACTGAAAGTCGGCTTTTCCTTTATGGTAGGCCATCCGGCCGCACATGGATTCCACAATTTTATTATGAAGCGACAAACTCATAACCGCCATCATCCTTTGAATGAATCGTTGCCGCCATTCGAGCGGCAGAGGTGCGATACTAGAATAGTGTACAATGTTTCCGGTTTTTAGTCGAACGTATGATCGATTCGGCTCGCGGCCATCCCCGAATACGAGGTTGGGCTTTCTTTTTAGGCCGAAGTCTATTAAAATCCCAAGATAGTCTATTATTTTATATATCATTGAGGAGTAACAACATCATGTGGAGAAATCGCAACGTTTGGATCGTCCTCGTCGGTGAATTTATCGCCGGGTTAGGGCTCTGGATGTCCATTATCGCCAATCTGGAGTTTATGCAGCAAAAAGTACCGTCCGATTTCCTGAAATCGTTAATTTTATTTTCCGGTTTGCTCGCCGGCGTACTGTTCGCACCGCTCGCCGGCCGGATCATCGATACGAATCCGAAAAAAACGGTGCTGCTCTTATCGGGGGCGGGCCGGCTCGTGGCGGTTGGTTTTATGTTCATCGCCCTGTATTTCGACTCGGTGTGGTGGATGGTGCTTTTTGCCGTGACGCTGCAAATATCGGCTGCGTTTTATTTTCCCGCGCTCCAGTCGGTCATTCCGCTGATCGTCCGGGAGAAAGATCTGCTCGCCCTGAACGGCGTTCATATGAATGCGGGAACGATGGCCCGGATTCTGGGCACTACGCTGGCAGGGATTATGCTGACGCTGATGAGTCTCCAGGGGCTGTATATCGTTTCGTTCGTCGCTTACGCTGCGCTTCTGCTGACCACCTGGTTTCTCAACGTGCCGGAGAACGGGAAGCAGCAGGCTCGGACAAACCGGGAAGCAGCGTCATCGGTCCCGCCAGCCGAAACCAGTTCGGAAGCCGCCGGTAATGGAGGCTTCAAATCGCTTATGCCGGTATTGCGCCGGCAGCCGGTGATCGTCGCCGTATTGCTGCTGTCGGTCGTGCCGACGCTGTTCATCGGGGCGTTTAATTTGATGGTCATCAATATAAGCGAGCTTCAGCAAAGCGCGCAGATCAAAGGGCTGCTATATGCGGCGGAAGGAGTCAGCTTCATACTCGCCGGTTTTCTCGTCAAAAAGGTGGCGGACCGGGGCAAACCTTTGAACCGGTTGTTTCTGTTCGCCGCTGTTGTAGCCGTTGCCCAATGTTTGCTGTATTTTGCCGATTCCCCGGTATGGTCGCTCGTATCGTTCGCTTTATTCGGCCTGGCGGCCGGCTGCTTTTTTCCGGTGGCGTCGACGATCTTTCAAAAGCAAATGCCGAAGCCGTATCATGGCCGCTTTTTCTCGTTCCGGGCAATGCTGGATCGTGTCATGTTCCAGGTCATTCTGCTGAGCACCGGTCTGCTCCTGGATACGATCGGCTTGCAGCGGATGGTGCTTGTATACGGGGGACTGTCGTTTGTTCTGATAGCGTTGTTTGCGTGGCGCGAATCCCGGGCGTCGGGAAGAGGCGGGGACGAAAAAGCCGGAGAGCTTGTCTGAGAGAAAGAGAGAAAGCAAGCTATTCTCCCGCCTCCGGAACTCGTATAGGTCACATGGAACGTGAAAGGAATTGATAAAAATTGAATCTGGGCCGAACCCTTGGGGGATCGGCCTTTTTGGCGTCTAAGGACAGACGGCGACGGCCTCCGGAGCGGGCGGAGCAGGTTTACGTTCAACGCTTTTGGTAATAGATAAGGGGAGATGCCGGCACACAGAATAGGAGGACAAATGAACGATAAAGCCCAGTCTGCTGTCCTGTCGACGAACCTTTCCGATAATTTGGCTTTGATCCGCAGCCTGCTGAACGAGCCAAGCGATCTGTTCGTGAAAGTGATCAAGAGCGGAGACGGTCCTGCCAGCTTCGCGGTAATTTGCCTATCCGGCCTTTCGGATACCGGTCTCATTCACGATCATATTATCCGGCCCATCCAGCAGAGCAGGCTGTCCAGCGAAGAATGGATGCCGCTTCGGGACGACAATGCGCTGCTGGATGAGCTTGAGAACAAGCTGCTCGCTGTGCAAATTATTCGCCGTGAGCGCTGCTTGGCGGAAATCGTACCCTTTCTGCTTACGGGTGATACGGTGCTGATCGCCGAAGGAACCGGACAAGCTCTTGTGATAAGCAGCCGAAGCGGCCCGGAGCGCAGCGTCGAAGAGCCTCAAACGGAAGCGTTAGTCCGCGGGCCGAGAGTCGGATTTACGGAAAATATCCAGACCAACGTATCGCTGATCCGGCGAATGATCACCGATCCGCAGTTGAGCTTCGAGACGTACGCCGTCGGGCAACGGTCCAAACAAACGCTGTCCGTGATGTATATCAACGGGATCATTCATCCGGATATCGTAAACGAAGTGAAGCTCAGACTGGACTCGATCGGGATCGACATGGCGCCCGAATCCGGTACGGTCGAGCAGTGGATCGAAGACAGCTTTCTGTCGCCATTCCCGCAAATCCTGCATACCGAACGGCCGGATAAGGTCGTAGCCGCGTTGTTCCAAGGAAAAGCGGCAATTCTGCTGGACGGGACTCCGTTCGCGCTGGTCCTGCCGACGACGTTTATCTCGCTCGTCCAATCACCGGAAGATTATTACGAACGGTGGATGATCGGCTCGTTAATCCGTTTGCTCCGTTATGCGGCCATTTTAATCTCGTTGTTTCTTCCGGCGATTTATATCGCATTGATCTCGTTTCATCAAGGGATGATCCCGTTTAAGCTGGCTTCATCGATCGCCGCGTCCCGGGAAGGCGTGCCGTTTCCGGCCGTCATCGAGGCGATACTGATGGAAGCAACGCTGGAGCTGCTTCGGGAAGCGGGAATCCGTCTGCCGAAGCCGATCGGCCAGACGATCGGTATCGTCGGCGGGCTCGTTATCGGCGAAGCCGCCGTGCAGGCCGGAGTCGTCAGTCCGATCATGGTAATCGTGGTCGCCGTTACCGCCATTTCATCGTTTACGATACCTTCCTACAGTGCGGGGATCGCCTTCCGGATGCTGCGGTTCGCCACGATGATCGCCTCTGCCATATTAGGTCTGTACGGAATCGTTCTGATGTTTATTATGATCACGATCCATCTGTTGAGACTGTACAGCTTCGGAGTTCCTTATTCGGCACCGTTCGCCCCTTCGCTGCGAGGTGACTGGCAGGATTTATTTATCCGGGCGCCGATTACGGTGTTGACGAGAAGACCCCGGTTTATGCAGACCCGGGACGAGGACCGCGTCGATCCAAACGGTGGGAAACGATGAAAAACTTCGAATACGGAGATAAAGAAATCGGACAAAAGGAAGTCGCGTACGCGATCAGCAACATGGTAATCGGGCTCGGTATTCTGACGCTGCCCAGCACCATCGTGGCGGCGACGACCTCCTCGGACGGATGGATGTCCATCCTGCTCGGCGGGCTGATCGCCCTTGGCTGCGCGTGGGCTATCGCCAAGCTGGTCATGCGGTTTCCGAAGATGAACTATTACGAGATAACAGCCAAGCTTACGAATCCGGCTGTCGCTTCGATTGTCACGCTATTGTTTGCCTTGTATATGTTTTTGTTTGTCAGCATCGAGGTGCGGGGCGTATCCAGCATATCCAAGCTGTATTTATTCGACACGACGCCCGTGGAAGCGATCTGTTTCTTTTTTTTGCTCGTGCTGCTGTACGGAGTGGCCGGTCCGAGCGTGTCGCTGCTGCGGCTGAATCTGCTCTATTTACCGGTCATCGTGTTCATTGTGCTGGCGGTGCTTATCATGAGCCTGGGGGACTTCAATATTCGTCTGCTGAAGCCGGCGTTCGTTACCCCTTGGTCCGAGATTGCCTTAGCGGCAAAAGAAACGTCGATCTCGTTTCTCGGCTTTGAGATTTTGCTGTTTTATAACGTCTTCATTAACAAGCCGCAAAAAACCGTAAAATCGGTATTGATCGGCTTGCTGGTGCCGCTTGTCATGTACGAGCTGGTCCTTGTGTTTGTGATCGGCGTGTTCGGTTCGGTCGTTGTCGCCAATACGATGTATCCGCTGGCGGAGATGGCCAAGCAGATTGAAGTGCCGGGCGGATTTTTCGAACGGTTCGAGTCGCTTTTTTTTGCGGTATGGGTCATGTCGCTGTATTCGACGGCCGCTATGGCGCTCGACATAACGCTGCTTGCGCTGCGGCAGATTTTTCGCAAGACGAGCCGGATGACGTTCATCATCGGGATGGCCCCTCTGCTGTTCCTGATCGCGATGCAGCCGAAAAACATCGTCGAGGTGCGGCTGTTCTCCACGTGGGTGAGCTATATGGGGATCGGGATTGCCTGGATCGTACCGGTGATGATGCTGCTGACGGCCAAGCTTCGGGGGGTGAGAGGAGATGCTTAACCGGGTGCTTGTCGTTGTGCTTGCGATCGGCTCGATGCTGATGATGCAGGGCTGCTGGGACCGGGTCGAGATCGAGCAGCGGGGTTTTGTCGTAGGCACGGCTCTGGACGATGCGAAGGATCATAAGGTAGCGTTGACGTTTCAGTTTGCCATCCCGAGCGCGATGAAGGGGAAAGGGACGGACGCCAAGGAGGGCGGCGGCAAGCCGTTTATCAACATCACGTCGGAAGCGAACAGCGTATTTAAGGCGGCCCGGATCATGTCCAACGAGTTCAGCCGTCCTCCGTATCTCGAGCACAACCGGGTCATTATCATCTCCGAGAAGCTGGCTCGCAAAGGACATCTGGGCGAGGTGATCGATCTGTTCACGCGGGACCCGGAGACGAGACGGGCGGCCAAAGTGATGATCGCCGAGGGGGAAGCGCGGCAATTGCTGGAAAGCAACCCGCTCATCGAGACGCTGCCGGTGCAATATATCGATATGACGGCGCAAAACCCCGAGAAAAGTGAATCGATCACCCCGCCTACCAATATCGGCCAGGTGCATGCGTTTCTGCTGCAAAACACCAGCTTCGCGCTGCCCAAGGTCCGGTCCTTGGATAACAAAGTCGTTACAAGCGGCGCAGCGATCTTCGACGGGCATACGCATCTGCTGAAAGGATTTCTGAACGAGGACGAGGCGACGGGCCGCAACATATTGACAGGTACGCTAAAGGCAGGGGCTCTGGAGCTTATAGTGAAGGACCAAGTGGTTGTGTTCGAGGTCAAGCAAATGAGAAGAACGATCAAGGCAAGCGTTGCAGATCCGCGCCGTCCGGCTTTCGATGTGCACGTTACTGTCGAAGGCAATATAAGCGAGTCTCACCTCGGCCAGTCGCTGATCGATCCGGACATTATGGCGGAGACGGAGAAAAAAGCGGAGCAGAAGCTGATCGATTTAACGACGGACGTTACGCGCAAAGTGCAGAAGGTGTACAAGACGGACATTTTCGGGCTAAGCGAGCATTTGTATCAGGAACATTACCAAGTATGGCGGGCGCTGAAAGAAAACTGGGAGCAAGGCGAGCAGATTTTCTCGAAATGCCCGATCCGGGTCCATGCGAAAGTGAAGCTGCATGTGGTCGGTTCGATTTTGAAATCGGAGTAATAAGGAAGGGGCGAGAGATGGAGTTTTGGAGCGATCGGATTCCTTCGCTGAGTGTTCTGATTTACGCGCTTCTGTCTATGGTTATTCCGTGGGTCGTCTACGCCGTGAACCGCTGGCTGCACCGGATGGCCGATCCTCCTTGGAAAAAGGAGCCGGAACATAGGGAGGAGAAGCCGTAAGTGATATAGATGTTTTCTATGGCAGAGGTGCGGCATTCCGATTTCATTTATTTCATGTTCCCCGCTAAAATCGAGCTATACCAGCATCGATTAGCAGGAGGCGGTCATATGGCAGGCAGTACGTTTGGAGAAACGTTACGGATCACTACGTTCGGGGAATCCCACGGGGAAGCGGTTGGCGTCATTATCGACGGAGCGACGCCGGGCGTCGAATTAAGCGAGTCGGACATCCAGACTCAGATGGATCGGAGAAAGCCGGGACAATCGTCCGTAACCTCTCCCAGAAAAGAGTACGATGTGGTGCATATTCTGTCGGGCGTGTTCGAAGGGAAAACGACCGGCACCCCGATCTTCGTCATCCTTCATAACACAGATATGCGTCCGGAAGCATACGACGATATCCAATACTCGTTTCGTCCCGGTCATGCGGACTTTACGTATTGGCAAAAATACGGAATCCGCGATCACCGGGGGAGCGGAAGGGCTTCCGGACGGGAGACCGCCGGACGGGTCGCGGCCGGTGCGGTGGCCCGCAAGCTGCTCGCGAACCGGGGTGTGAGCCTTGTCGCGTATACGAAAGAAATCGGCGGCATCCGCTGCGAATCGTTCGTGGAGAGCGAGATCGAGCGTAATGCGGTGCGGGCGTGCGACCCCGAAGCGGCGGCCGAGATGATCCGCAAGATCGAAGCGCTCGCCTTGAAGGGAGACAGCTGCGGCGGCATCGTGGAGTGCCGGATTCGCGGAGTCGTTCCCGGCTTGGGCGAGCCGGTATTCGATAAGCTGGATGCGGAGCTGGCGAAGGCGATGCTGTCGATCGGCGCGATCAAAGGAATCGAGTTCGGCGCCGGATTCGCCGCAGCGGGTATGCTCGGCAGTGAGCATAACGACCCGATGGACGCCAGCGGCTTCCTGAGCAACCATTCCGGCGGCATCGTCGGCGGGATCAGCACCGGTCAGGAGATCGTCTTCCGCGTCGCGGTCAAGCCGACCTCCTCGATATCGGTTCCTCAGCGGACCGTACGGATCACCGGCGAGGAGCAGACGATCGTTACGGAGGGCCGGCACGATCCGTGTATCTGTCCGCGAATCGTTCCCGTCGTCGAAGCGATGGCATGCCTCGTCATTGAAGATCATTACAAGCGTCTTGCGGCTATGCGCGACTAGTCCATGTCGTGCGCGGCCGCGAGGCAACGAATCACCTGGTCATCGGAATCGATATCGCCAAGGAAACGCACGTAGCCGGGGCCGTCCATTATCGTGGCCGTTCGGCCCTATGTCCTGCTACTAGCTGGGGTGGGACCGAATAGGAGCGATTTGCAGCCTTTATTTGGTCCGAGAACCGGCTCGGGCGCGGAATTAGAGCGGTTTGAAGCTGCTAATATCCACGAAAAGGGCGCAGTCCCCTTCAAAGGGCGGAAATAAGGGGTACGAACCGCCTCTATTTGTCTCATTCCTCCCAAGATGCCGAAAATAGGAGGTACCAGAGACTCTTATGTGGTGAGTTAGCCCGTATGTAATTCGTCTCAGCGAAGCCCAATGCGGCGGTTCGCAAGAAAGGGTATACGGGTTTCCTACGGAGTCGCATTGTTCCCGCACAACCTCATCAACGACCGGCTGGAGCGAAGGCCCCGGTTCCCTTCCACTCATAGACGTATGGGTTTGCACGCAAAAGGACCGTCCGGGACCTTTCCGGGACCTGGACGTTTTTTTTAGTGAACAGAACGTTTTGCGATCCCAAACCAAGGAGCGATTTGGACCGATTGCAAAATGTGGCTTAAAAAAATGACCGATTTGGCTAGAAATGGATGAGGGAGATTTTGTATAATTCAATATGTAAGCGGATACAACGGCGGCTATATACAGGTAATTTCCGTGTCTGCATATTACATCCGCCACTGTCAATAAGTCCGGGGAAAGGAGAGGGATACAGAACCGTATACAACTTGGGGAGCCGCATGCAGCCTGGCAAGCGGACGTGTACGAACAGCGGCGGCAATCGGAGGAGCTAGGTTACGCTGTGCAGATATTAGGTGTCTGGTCGCCGGGAGGGGCAACTCCTGCTGCCGTATCCGTCCTTGTACTTGTACAGAGACGGAGGAATCCAGACCGCTATCGCCGAATGGCTCGGAACGCATGGCAAGAACCGATATCGTACAGGGAATTTGCTGCCGGCAATCTGATTGGTTTCGCGAAAACACTTCATGTCAGTCCGAACAATCCATGGATCGGAGAGGAGCGTTATGATGACCGTTCGCTTACGGCAAAAAATGATCGCGCTTGCGGCTATCGTCAGCTTATTGGCAGCTCTGCTGCCTGCGGCCGTGTGGGCCGATTCGCCTGCCGGCACGGAGGCCGAGACAGAGACGATCGCTAACGGCGGCTTCGAAGAAATTGCAAACGGCAAACCGGCCGGATGGATCGGCTTCGGCTCGGGAGCCGTCTACGAGTCTGTGTATCAGCCCGTTCACGGAGGCAATTTCAGCGTGAAACTGACGGACAACTCGCCCCAGGGAGGGAACGGCATTCGCAGCAGCTCCATCCCCGCCGTCCCCGGCAACCTGTATAAAGCTTCCGTCTACGGGCGAAATGAATCGGGAACTTCCCAGCTGTATCTGGAGTTTTGGAACGCGGCCAATCAGCGGATCGACGTGAAGATCGCCACCGTTCCGGCAGGCGCGCAATGGAACGCCGTTGAGATTGTTGCCGAAGCCCCCGCAGGAGCGGTGGGCGCCAACGTGCTGCTCTACCAGCATCAGTCGAACGTAGGGGTTGCTTATTTTGACGATGCTTCCCTTCAGGAGGTGCCGCTAGTCATGCCTTATAACGGCGGATTTGAAGAAGTGGCGGGAGGCAAACCGGTCGGTTGGACAAGCCTCAGCCCGTCATCGGTGTATAGCTCCGATTCAACTACGGTTCACAGCGGCGTGTACAGCTTGAAGATGGAGGATCTGAGCACGACGTCGGGTCCCGGTCTGAGAAGCAGTAGCATGCCTGTAATTGCGGACAAGCTGTATGAAGCGTCCGTGTATTCGTATAACGAATCCGGGGTCTCGCAGATGTATCTGGAGTTCTGGAACAGCTCGAACGTGCGGATTGTTACGAAAATCATTACCAATTCCGCGATCGGCTCCTGGGAAAAACTCGAAATTCAAAGCGAAGCCCCCGCAGGCGCGACCTATGCTACGCTGCTGATGTATCAGCATGTAGGCAACCAGGGCACGGCTTATTTCGACGACGCCATGTTCCGGTTGGCCCCTCCCGAGCCGGTAAGGGAATTTCCGCTTCTGAACGCAAGCCATCCGAGATTGTACTTCACCCCCGCGGATCTTCCTTCCTTGCAGTCAAGAGCCCAGGATACGGTCCACGCCCCTTTCGGCAGAACCGGCAAGCAGCTCTGGGATTCGATCAAAAGCACAGCAGACGCTTATTTGACCGAAACGAGCTTCTCCAGAACGTATTATGCCGGCAAAGTCGTGACATTCCCGCTGCCGCCGGTACAGCCGGGACCGATCGAGAATCCGCCGGGATTCACATCGCCGTATCCGTATTGGACGATGATGACCCGCTCGATTCAAGAGCGGCTGGAGACACTTAGCCTCGCTTATGCGGTGTCCGGCAATACGGCTTATGCGGACAAGGCCAAATCATACGTGCTGTCGCTCGCCGGCTGGAACAGCTGGACCGACCCGACCTACCCGTGCGGAGGGGAAACTTGCCTCGATACGTCTCACCTGACATTCGGGGTCAGCATGGCGTTCGATATTTTGTACGACGTATTCACCGAGGCGGAGCGCACGCAGGTTATGACGGCGCTGGAGAATAAAGGTCTGATCCCGCTTTACAAAGACGCCAGAAACAAGCTGGACCATAATATCCAGTCGCTCCGCGCGGCGGCGCTGGGCAGCGGGGCGGCGGTGCTGCTCGGGCACAGCCCGAACGCAAACGCCTACTTGACGAGAGCGATGAATTATTACCAATGGTATCTGGACGAGCGGATGACTTCCGGCCAGCAGGAAGGCTTGCTGTATACGAGCTATGCGATGGACAACATGATTAAGGCGTTCGATCATATTAACCGCGTCACCGGCGTTCAAGAGCTGGCCGATCATCCGTTCATCAACGATTTCCTCGTCCGCTGGATCGTGTATGCCCTGGCTCCGGGCGGCGGCGGACTTGCGAACTTCTCGGATTCCGGCGCGGCAAACTATTTCGGCTTGACGATGAACGTCATCAACGCCTGGCTGAACAACGGTCAGGCCGGATGGTATTTGCAGGAAACGGGCGCGGCTGCCAGCGGCAACGACGGCTTCCTGTACTTCCGCCCGAACGCCGTGATCACTTCTCCCGACGAATGGCCGGCATCCGCCGTTCTGGACGAGATCGGCTGGGCACTGCTTCGAAGCGGCTGGGAAGCCGACGATATGCTGTTCGGGATGGTCGGCAACAATTCGAATCTCGGTCACAACCATTTCGACCAGAACAGCTTCCAGATTGCGACAAACCGGACATGGATCGCCGGCGACGCCGGGTATCAAGACTACGTAGCCGGTCCGGCAAACGATCTGACCGTCCGGCTCGGGCACAGCACCATTCAGGTGGACGGCCAAGGGCAGACGGTCCGGGGCAGAGGTTCCTTGACGGAAGGGCTTCTCGCTCCCACCTATGATTACATCAAAGGGTCCGCAGCCGGCGCGTACGGCAATCCCAAGCTCGACCGGTTCGACCGCCACGTCGTCTACTTGAAGCCGGATACGTTCGTGATGCTCGACGAACTGGAGGCGGACGCCCCTCATGTATACGACTGGGTGCTGTTCAGCGGAGCGCTGAACCATTTCGAGGTAAACGGCCAGGAGGTGCAAGCCGGCCAGACGACGCAAGGCAACGGATTGTATGTGCGCAGCGGCGGAGCCGAGCTGGCCGCCAAGTTTTTGGCCGATACGACATTGCCGATCACGGTCACCCAGCATCCGGGGGCGGAATCGTACGGCTACTATACGAAAGTAGGCAGCGGCGCGGCCACCGCCGATCACCGGTTCCTGACCGTGCTGAAGGCCCGTCCGTACCAGCCGCAAGGTCTGTTCGACGAGTCCAACCTGCTGCCGCTCACAGACAGCTCCGGCCGTGAAGCGAAGCTCGTTCAAGCGTCGGGCAGCACCGTTATTTTCTATCGCGGAGCCGGGGCGGGCGACTACATGACTGTCACCGTCAACGTTCCGGAAGACGGCACCTATTCGCTGAAGAGCCGATTTTTACAATCGCCCTTGTACGGCATCGTCCAAACGTACGTCGACGGACAGCCGGCCGGCGGAGCGTTCGACGGTTATGCTCCCGATGTGACGGGGCCGGTTACGGCCGATCAAGGCAACCTTCAACTGACGGCCGGAACGCATACGATCCGGTACGAAGTAACCGGTAAAAATGCGTTGTCGGGCAACTACTTTATCGGCCTTGACGCGGTTACGCTGCTGCCTGCCAATTCTCCCGAGCTGGAGCAGCTGGAGGTTAGCGCGGCGATGGTTACCGGCACGAACGGGGTCGGAGCGAGTGTCGACCGCGAGGACGGAAGCGGCGTGCGCGATCTCGTCGTGTTCCGCACCGGAACTTCCGGATTCACCGTCGGCGCTGTGACCGGCGATGCCGAGCAAGCAGTCGTCAGTTATGACAGCAATGACGATATCGTCGGATTTAAGATGACACGGGGAAGCTCGTTGCTCTCCGGCGGCAGCGTCCTGTTAGCGGGCAGCTCGGCGTTCAGCGCCTCGTTCGATACGAGCAGCGAGACGCTGGAGACCGAAGGGATCGTAGACACCGCCGCCGCGCAAAACATCAGCATCCATGCGCCGGCCGACGCTCTAATTTATGTGGACGGTCAATTGCTGGGCCAAGGCAGTTACACGGTCAACGAGCTGGCGGGGACGGTCGAGCTGGCGTTGACGGCGGGACGTCATCAGGTGCGGATCGTGTCGCTCTCGGCACGGATCGATGCGATGATCGAATCGTGGGGACTCACTCCTCCGGCCTCTCAGATCGTCTCGAATACGGTTCGGCAGATGCTGCATCACTGGAATCGGGATAATACCGAACAAGCGATAGCGCGTCTCGAGCGGCTCCAGGATCATCTGAACAAACCGCCGCTGTTAACCGTATTGCCGCAGGAGATCCGTTCGAAGATTCAACAGGCGGTCCAGGAAATGATCGGTCTGCTGGGCGGCTGACCCCTTTATCGCAACGCGGAAGGAGAACCGGACGCCGCTTGAGCCGTAAGGCTTGAGCGGCGTTTTCCGCGCCAGGCGAACGGGGAATTTGTCGGAGTGTGACGAATTTTTTATCGGGAATAGGTCCTAAGCTCCCTATGTTTGGAAGAAACCGTGTGGTAAAATCCTCAACGGATAGGGAGGAGATAAAAATATGAAAAAACAGACAAAACTGAAAAAAACGGCAACCTCTGTACTGCTGGTACTTTGCGTAGCCGCTTTGGCCGCATGCGGCCAAAAACCCGCCGAGCCTGCCGGCCAGACGCCTGCGGCACCGAACGGTACGGAAGCGTCTTCGCCGGCGAAGACGGGCGAGACTCCAAAACCGGCGGAAACGCCAAAAGCGAGTTCCGCTTCGGAAATTTTTATGAAGTCGATGGAAGTAACGGCCAAGTTGGACAGCTATACGGTAAACATGAACGCCAAGCAAAATATCGAGCAGGGCGCTAACAAAATGGACATCCAGTCCAAAATCGATATGGATGTCGTCATGAAGCCGCAAATGTCGTTTAAACAAACGATGTCGATGAACATGATGGGCCAAGACATGAAGATGGAGATTTATATGACCAAAGACGGCGTCTTCATGAAGGAATCGACAACCGGACAATGGATGAAGATGCCTAAGGAGCAAATGGACGCGGTAATGGGCGCGATGTCCAGCGAGCAGCTCGATCCGGCCAAGCAGTTCGAGAAGCTGAAAGAATTCGCCAATGACTTCACAATGACGGAAAGCGGCGATACGTACACGGTCGTTTTGTCAGCAAACGGAGATAAATTCAACGATTTTATCCAAAAAGAGATTCAAAACAACATGGGCAGCGATCCGGCGATGCAAGAAGTGGTGAAGCAGGCGGCTTCCGGCATGAAGATTACGAAGATGGAGTATTCGTTTACGATCGACAAAAAGACGTACTATCCGAAAAACATGAAAGTGAACATGGATTTCGACATGGACGTTCAAGGCCAGAAGATGCGCATGATTCAAGCGATCGACGGCACGTACGCCAACTACAACGGCGTAAAAGAAATTACGGTTCCGAAGGAAGCGCTGGAAGCTCCAGCAGCCGGCTAAGCGCCGGTCCCGGACAGCTTTGCGGTGAAGTCGTGAATAACGGCTCCGCAAAGCTGTTTTTTTGTGAAAGACCCGAAGGTGTAAGTTCTTCACCGGGGTAAAGCGGAGAAGAAGGCTACTTCCTTGTCCAGCCAGAGTCAGCGGGTGACGCAAGGATGCTCCTCGCGGGGGCCGGTTGGTTTTGCTGTCCGGTCAAGCGGGGAAGCAACCGATTTTCGATTAAGAGCGGTTTGTACCCGTTATTTTATTTAAAACCCGCTTGGATGGAGAAATAAGAGCGGTTTGAGACTGCTAAAATCCTCGAAACGGGCATCCCCCCATCAGTTGGTTGAAATAAGGGGTACAAACCACCTCTATCCGTTTTCGCTTGTCGAAATGACCGGAAATAGAACACCAATAATGGACCGTCCGGCTTTCGCTTTCACCGGGCGGTTTTTCCTATCGTCGTGCAGCCTGTCCGGTGACGGGAAGGCAGTCAGCTCCGAACCAAAAGCCCTATTACGAGGCAAAACAGGGGGCCGTAAAACAAATTACCGCTTGAAGCGTATAAGCCTATGGTATACGATTTGGCTTATTATTGATTTATCAGGGAGCCGTCAGTGATTCCCGATTTTTAATCAGGCCAAAATGGGATAAGATGAGGATGATAGCAGAATCGGAGGGAATCGCAACTTGGAGACGTTCGCTTGTTTATATATTGTTAGAGGGGAGCCCTTTCAGCCCGGGACATGCTTGAACTTGACGGCGGAAGAAACCGTGGTCGGAAGAGCTTCGGCTGCCAATTCCCCGGACGTTGCATTTACGAACACGTTTATTTCCCGCAACCATTTTGTTATTCGCAAGGAACGGCAGAAAGCGGTATTGTACGACTCGGGAAGCCGTCATGGCACCGAGATAAACGGAGTCAGAGCGGTTGCCCACACGCCTTATCCTTTGGAGACAGGGGATATGATCAAGCTGGCCAAAGGGTTAACCGTCATTCAATTCTCGTATTCATTCGGCGATCAGACGCTGGAGATGGAGCCGATCCGTCTGGCCGAGCCGGGAGACCTTCCGTCGGTTCAGCCCGTTGTAGATTGGGAGAAGCGGGAATGCGTCATCGACGGTAAACGGATGGCGATGTCGGAGAAGGAATATTTGTTCCTGCAGCTGCTGCAGGATCATTCGGGGCGTCTCGTAACCATCCCCGTCATCAAGCAGACCGTATGGCCGGATCGCAACCCCGGTCCCGACGGAAGCCCCGACGTTACGATGGACGAGCTGAACGCCCTTATATACCGGATTCGTAAAAAGTACGGGAGAGACACGTTTCCGATCCGTGCGGTACGCGGGAGCGGATATATTATGGACAACCAATCGACATAGGACATATGAGAAGAGGGTGGAGCGGGAATGCGATATATACAGATCGAGCCTGCCGGCAAACTTCAAGGCGTTATTCAAGTACCGGGCTCCAAAAACAGCTCGCTTGCCTTGCTTGCGGCATCTTGTCTGGCGGACGATATTGTCACGCTGGAAGGCGTCCCCTACAATGAGGACGTGAAGGTCATCAAGCAGATCGGCAAGGAGATCGGGCTGAAGCTGACCCGGCACGGAGACGGGCGGATCGAGCTGGATCCCCGGTATATTCACAGCGCCGTGATCGATCCGGGGAGAGCTTCCTCGTACAGAGCTTCATATTACTTTGCCGGTGCCCTGCTGGCCAAATTCGGACAAGTTACGATCGGTTATCCGGGTGGCGACAATTTCGGATCGCGTCCGATCGATCAGCATATCAAGGTGTTTCAAGCGATGGGAGCCAAGGTCGTCTTCCAGGAGGAGGGCTACCGGGTGGAAGCCGCCGAGCTGCACGGCGCGGATATTTATTTCGATACGATCACATGCGGCGCTACGATCAACGCGATGCTGGCCGCTGTCCGGGCGAAGGGCCGGACGCATCTGTACCATGCGGCTGTTGACCCGGAGGTTGTCGACACGGCTGCATTTCTGTCCCAGCTGGGCGCAAAAATCGTCGGAGCCGGCACAGGCCGTATCCGGATCGATGGCGTCCCGTATCTGAACGGCGGGTACCACACAGTCATCCCGGACCGGCTCATTGCCGGTACGTTCCTGATGTCGGCGGGAATCACAGGTGGACAGGTGACGGTGGATCAGGTCATTCCCGAGCACTTGGGGTCCTGCATTGCCAAGCTGAAGGAGATCGGGCTGACGATCGAGACGACGGACAGCCGTATAACCGCTTACGGAGCCGACACGATCAAGCCTGCGCGCATACGGGCGTCGATGTACCCGGGATTCGCCACCGACCTGCAGCAGCCGATGACCGCGCTGCTCGTCATGGCCAAAGGGAAAAGCGTAGTGACCGAATCCGTCTTCCCGGACCGGTTCAATCATATTCCGCAGCTGAGGCGGATGGGCGCCGATATCGAACAACGCAAAGAAACTGCAACGATTCGCGGCGGCCGGCCGCTTCAAGGCAACTGGGTGCATGCGACCGATGTGCGCGCAGGGGCGTGCCTGCTGCTCGCCGGACTCGCTGCGGAAGGAACGACGCGTATTACGGGCGTCGAGCATCTGGAGCGCGGATACGCCGATGTCATCGGCAGCTTCCGTTCGTTAGGAGCGCAGCTTAGCTTTATGGAGCAGGCAGCGGAGCCGGGCTTCGGCTCGCACATCGGCTAGAGAAGGCTCCATGTGTCGTTCAGGCGCGTAGAGATTCGAACAGGCACACGTATCATGCTATCCCCAAAGTGTCGGATGACAGGGAAACGTCCCGACTTTCAAACAAAAGGACCTCAAATTCCGTTGCAAAACGGAGGCCGGGGTCCTTTTTAGTCGTGGAAAAGCCGTTTCGGGCGGGCACTAAATTGCGAAAGGACTAAGGGAACAGCCCCTCTGCTACGGAAAAGTAACCGCTTTTGAAGAAGAGGAGATGACATAATTTGAATTGATTTATGGGTATACAGGTGTTAAGATTTGTATATGGGTCGTTAAATGACCTATAGGGACATAAATTGTCCCATAACTTATAAAACTCAGCGTAGACATATCCGCTTCTCCACAAACAGTAGGAGGTATTCCGATGGATTATCCCGAACTGGTATTACCCCGGCTGCGTTATCAATATTGTCCAATGTGCCGCACGAAGCTGATCCGGGCCGTGATAGGCGACGACGGGATTGAGCGGGTGAGCTGTCCGTCATGCCGCTGGACGCATTATCCGTCGAATGCGATGGGGGTTGTGGTCCTGATAACAACGGATCATGGGATTGTCGGGTTATTGCCGCCGGACGCCCCGGCTTCATTTCCGGGTGCGCTGCCGGGCGGTCACGGAGAGTACGGCGAGTCGCCGGAGGAAGCGGCTGTACGGGAAGCCTATGAGGAGACCGGACTGCACGTGGCGATCACCCAATTGTTAGGCTGGGAATTTGCGAGAAACGAATCGTATCCGGGGCCGATGCTTAACTTTTATTTCGAAGCGAAAGCGGTTGGCGGCGTATTACGGGGAAGTGAAGAAGGTATTGCAGCGGTATTCGAACTCGACCGGTTTCCGCCCGTCTCGCCCAAGCGGGGCGGAAGCACCCGGACGTTGAAGCTGTACAAGGAAAAGCTCGAACAAAGGAAGCCCGGCAGCGCGGACAATTGACGCATCCTCCGGACCGAAACCTTCGTATACGCAGGCGGCGCCTGAGCAGCGGCACATGCTTCGACGGGCTCCTTCGAATTGAACTAGCACCGGGGAGCCCGGAACCGCGACGACGATCGATGATGGAGCCGGTTAGCTTGACAGGGCGGTTACGAATTGTCCGATCTTCTGGAAGTGCGTTCCAGGCGAATCGGTCTCTGAATTTCCGCATAATTGTCGTCGATATCGGATTGGATCGACTTGATCAGGTGAAGCGCATAACTTCGTTCATACTGGTCGGGAATGGACTGAATGATCTCTTCCAGCTGTTTAAACCTCGTTTCCGTGACGAACCTCATCATCGGTCCCCCTCTGGTCGTTCTTCCTTACATCGTTCGTTCGGCCCTTCCCGTTTCAGTCGAATAGCTGTTCATCTTTCTATTCTACCCGTATCCGTTCGGTAAAGAAAGGGGACGTGGGAGAGTCGAGCTATACTTGCCGGGAATCGAGATTATGAACTTGATAGGATAGACATGCCGCGAAAAAATTTTACACTGCGATGACAAATTCGGGATTGTGCTTTAACAAATGATCCTTATAATAGAGATTGTAAGTAGTTAATAAAACAAATTGATTTATTAATTAAAAGGGGGCGTTTGGTATTTTGGTTTCGACCGCGCGATATCGGAAAAGGTGAAGATGACCCTCCGACCTGCCGCGCTGAACACAAAAAGGCACATCGCGAAGAAGCACGGCAACTGGGTATTTATGCATGACAGCAGCAGATGAACGTATACACTGTAAAAGAGTACAGGACCGGACCCTCCGGGTTTTCCGAACCATCCATAGCTGGGGATGTTCCTTTCCTATTCAAATCATTTAATTTATAATACGAAAGGAAGAAGTACCGAACCGGAGGAAACTATGCAAGCTAACAAACCGACAAGCAATAAATTGTTGAAATCGATTAATCAGCAAAAGGTTCTGCGCCTTATCTTCACAGACGGCCCGATCTCCCGGGTGGAGCTGGCGGAGAAAACGGGACTGACCCAACAAACGATTACGAATATCGTGAACCGGCTGCTGCAGGATCGGATCGTGCTGGAGATGACTCCGACCACAAGCAGCGTCGGCCGCAAGCCGGTCCCGCTCATCGTCGACGGAAGCAGCATGTACGCGATCGGGATCGAGGTGGCGGTCCAGTATATCCGCGGCTCGCTGATGGATTTTCAGAACAAACGGATTTTTGAAGTCAAACGGGAGAAGATCGACCGGGAAGGTTATCCGCTATCGTATATCATTCAAGTTGTGGACGAACTGCTGCAACACGTGCCGGACCAAAGCCGGCTGCAAGGAATCGGCTGCAGCATTCAAGGGCTTGTCGACTCCAAGCAAGGGATTGTGCTTTACTCGCCGGGGCTCGGCTACCGCGATTTCCCGCTTAGAGACCGGCTGGAGGAGAAGTACGGACTGCCGGTGCTGCTCGATAACGACGTTAATTTGCTCGCGCTTGTGGAGAACCTGAACGGCAGGCTGGCCGCATCCCAGAATAATATGACGCTGAAGCTGGATTACGGGATCGGCGGAGCGATCGTAGCCAATAACCAGCTATGCTCCGGCGCGAATCATGTGGCCGGGGAATTCGGACATTACAAAGTCGTTGTCGGCGAACAGGCCGTAAAATGTCACTGCGGCGGCAAAGGCTGTCTGACGACGATCGCTTCGATCAGCAGCTTGCGGCGGTCCGGCTGGAAGCTGGACGATTTCCGGACCCGTGTGCTGGAGCAGGAACCGGAGGCGATAGCGCGATTCGGTTCGATGATCGACGGTATCGGCCTGGCGCTGAGCAACATGATAACGATGCTGAATCCCGAGCATGTGCTCGTAACCGGCGCTCTTGTAGATGCGTTCAAGGACACGCTGATCGATGCCGTCAAAGAACGGATCGCAAGCTCCGTCCCGGATACGTGCAAAGGGGTCGAAATCATATGCCTGCCGGAGACCCCGAATGAATCGATATCGGCGGCCGGATTGGTCATGAACGACTTTTTCGAGGTGCCGCTGGAGCAGCTGTCTCTGTAGCGAACGGGGGAGAGGATGCCGGTACGTGTCGTCTTCCTGCGCCTCCCTTAATGAGGCGGAGCTGCGCGTTCCTCTTTTTCGGCACATTACTAAATCAAATATATTAATCAAATAAGGGTGATTCCGATGCTGTCTCATAAAAAGATTGCAACGTACGGCACCATGCTGCTCGCCGTTTCCATCGCTTTGTCGGGCTGCAGCCAGTCTGGCAGTGGCGGCACTCCGTCCGCCGGAACGACGGAGCCGGGCGCTCCGCAGACCGTTCCCGAGTTAAACATCACGGAGCCGGTTACCGTCAAGCTATACTCCCACTACGCGGCGATCAACAACGAGAACGATCTGAACGCATTGTTCAGCACCGTCAACCAGAAGCATCCGAACATCAAGATCGAGCTGATTAAAGGAATTACGCTGAACGATATGATTGCAGCCGGCGAAGTTCCCGATCTGATCGCTACGACGCATTTTTATATGAACGGACTGCTGCCTCTCGGGGTTGCCAGCGATTTGAATGCATTCGTCAAAACATACAAAGTGGATCTCGGCCAGTTCGAGCCCCAAGCCGTCAATGCTGTGAAAAGTTATGGCAAAAACGGCGAATTGTACGGGATTCCGTATACGTTAAATTACGGGGTGCTGCTGTACAACAAAGAGATTTTTAACAAGTTCGGGGTTCCGTTCCCGAAAGACGGCATGACCTGGGAAGAGGCGATCGACCTGGGCAAAAGGCTGACCCGCAAAGACGGCGAAACACAGTTTATCGGACTCGATCTCGGGACCGACCGGACGCTTGCCCGCGGCTATTCGCTCGGAACGGTCGACAAGCAGGGCAAGGCGGCTTTCGATTCGGACGGCTACAAGAAGATGTTCGGACTTATGAAATCGGTCTATGAGATACCGGGGATGATCGGCGATAAGAACAAATATACGTACGGTGTCGATTATTTGATCAAGGATCAGAAGCTGGCCATGTTCCCGTCCTGGTTGGCAGCGATTACAAGCCGGTTGAAGACGGCGGAAGAAGGAGGGCAAACGTTCGATTGGGACGTCGCCGGACACCCGGTATTCTCGGATAAGCCCGGCGTGGGCAGAGAGATTGAGTTCCAGTCGCTGATGGTGCCGCCGACGGCCAAAAACAAAGAAGCCGCCTACCGCGTCATTTTGACGATGATCGGCGAAGAGTCGCAGGAGGTGATGAACAAAGACCGGAATTTGACGATCCTGAACAAGCCGGAGCTGCGCACACAGTATGCTTCAACGACGAACATTTTCAAAAACAAAAACTTATCGGGTGTATTCTCGGTGAGACCGGCCGAAGCGCCAATCGCCTCGGAGTATGATAGCGAAAACTACAAGTTTTTGCGCGAGGCTACGGAAAGCATGATCTTTGGCGGTGTGGATATCAACTCCGCGCTCCGTACGGCGAATGAGAAAGCGAACAAACACATTGAAGAAGTGAAGGCGAGATAATGCGAGGTTGGGGCTCCCGGGCGGAGCCCCGCATTTGCGTCACTGCATTCGCAAATCTTACAGGGAAAGAGGGATATCATGACCGCATACCGGTTGCTGGCATTGGATATGGACGGCACGTTGTTAACCGACAATAAAACGATAACGGAGGAGGCGGCCCACTGGATCAGGCTTGCTGGAGAAGCGGGGGTCACGGTCATGCTCGCTACCGGGCGCGGGATGCAGACGGCCGGAGCGTTCTGGGACGAGCTTGGCTTGTTGTCTCCGATGGTTCTGCTGAATGGTGCGGAGATATGGGAAGGGCCGGGGCGGCTGCATGAACGGACGTTTCTCAGCAGGGAAGATATCCGCAAGCTTCACGAATTGGCGGTTGTGTCGGGGGCGCGCTACTGGGGCTACAGCGTCGAAAGCTTGACCGGCAGCAAGCATTGGAACGACGAGATGTTCGACCGGGATTGGATGAAGTTCGGCATCCATCATCAGGAGATTGACGTCATCGAACCGCTGCGGGAAGAGGTGCGAAGCTGGGGGCATCTGGAGGTTACCCGGTCGGCGGATACCAATATGGAAATATCGGTACGGGGCGTCAGCAAGGCGTCCGGCGTAAAAAAAGTGTGCGGGCTGCTCGGAATTACGATGGACCAGGTGATGGCGGTCGGCGATCAGCATAACGATATGGAGCTGATCCGCGCGGCGGGACTCGGGATCGCGATGGGCAATGCGGACGAAGCGTTGAAGCGGGCCGCTGACGGGGTGACGGATACGAACGAGCGCAACGGAGTGGCGAAGGCGATTCAGAAATATATTTTTCAATTGGACCCTTCAGAGTCGCAAGCGGGATAAGGGGAGGGCAGCACGCAATTAGACAGGCCAGGCATCCATACCGGAACGAAAGCCTCTATATCCACTTTGTAGTGGGAGCGGAGGCTTTTTGTGCGCTTGGCAGCGCTTCGACTAAGGAGTGAAAGTCTCCTCTACACCGCGTGGCGGCGGAAGTAGTAGCTGACGCATAGTGCTCAGTCCGTGAGGATGGGTGCGGAGGTAGCGAAGGC
>NZ_JBYUPU010000048.1:0-55498 GCF_058135425.1 Paenibacillus sp. MAH-35 | reverse complement strand
TGTTTGAGAAGCTGGAGCTGGGTCAATACCGCATGCTTTCGTAGGTAATACAAAATGGAAGCCGAAATCCCTTCTGTAGCAATGGATTTCGGCTTTTATACTACACTAACTAGGAAAGTCCCGTTTGTACCCTCTATTTCCTCAGAAACCCGGTTGGGGCGGGGAATACGAGCGGTTTGAAGCTCTTAATATCCGCGAAAAGAGGACCGACTTAGCAAAAAGGTTGAAATAAGGAGTGCAAAACGCCTTTATTCGTCCCTGACTTTCAAATATGCCGAAAATAGCGGATGCAAAAGCCATTTATTTGGTTTCGAGTCAGTACGTACATGTTTGTGAAAGGCTGAACTCGCTTTACTTGCAGAAAAACGGTCTCATTTCGCAGGGGGCATTCACCCTCGGTAAAGGTCTCGTTTTGGCTGATCTTAGCGAACTTAAAACCCGACCTGGACCATGGATCATCATATCATCAAGCCTGCCCGCCGCTCTCCGCTCCCGCCCGATAGCGGCACGAAGCGGAGCCGAGCCACGTATGCGGATTGCCGGCCCAGCACCAGCCGAGCTTCGGTTTGCCGCCGCTGATCCAGAGAGCCGTGACTCTGCGGTCGCTGCCCCGGGAGCCCAGCAGCGAGAAGCCGTTATTTTTCATCAGCACATCCGGGTAATGGGTAATCAGCGCGATGCCTTCCTCCAAGGTGAGCGGGGAGCGGTTTTGCCCGGTAATCGTTTGGATCGCATCATTCGGGGTGGCATTAAGCGTTTCCCGGCCGGTATCGATATCGACGATCAGGTACGCCGAACCGGAAGGAAGCCGAATATCTTCAATCGGCTTAAAACGGTTAATATCGTCCAAATCCAAAACGCTGAACCCGGATTTGCCTTGGCGCTGCACAAGCTGAATCGCCTTCTCGCTGTCGACCCAATCGTTACGGATGACGATGACGAACGGAATGCTGCTGTGCGGGGACCCGGCTTCGATGTACTCGAGATGAGGAAGACGTTCCTGTAGAGGCTCCAGCTGCTTCCGGAACTCGTCATCGCTTAACCCGGCGATGCCCGGGTAGCCTTTGTTTATGAGGTTGCGGACCTGTCGTTCGAACTCTGTTTCCGGCATGAAGGATGGCCTCCTTATTGAGCATTATTTGGGTAATGTGCTCCTTTTGATACATCTTTTTGACACTTCACTTCTCTATTGTATAACATGGATGCTAATTGTAAGTTCCAGGTTATTTGATTCTGTTATACAGGGGATGGTAAATTGAAAACTTGCAAGCGACTTCAATCTTTGTCGAACGGGGAGCGTGCCGCGGGATGATGAGACCGATCGATATTGCGGAGAAATTAAATCTAAGTACAAGCGCATTGAGAAATTACGAGGCGAAGGGACTTGTTCCGCCTGCCTTGCGCTCTGCGGGTGGTCACCGGATGTATACGGAGGAACACTTGGCTTATTTCGAATGTCTGCAAGCGATGTCGCCGGGGTTTGGCATGGAGGTTGCTTCCGAAGTCGTAAAACATGTTCAGCTCCGCGATGCAAGCTCTGCGCGGTGGTGTATAACGGTCAGTCAAGCCCAGCTTCATCACGATAAGCAGCAGGCCGGGAGAAACCTTCAGAAGCTGGAGGATCAGGAGCGTAACGAGGCGGAAGAAGCGAATGAGGTGCAGGAGCGGATGAGGATCGGCGAGGTATCTGCGGCAACCTCAATTGCCGGCTCGGCGATCCGTTATTGGGAGAAGGAGGGACTGATTGCATCGTCACGCGATCCGTATAACGGCTATCGAATATTCGGCCGCTCTCAATTACGCAAAATAACGCTGCTTGGCGCCTTGCGCAACGCTATTTATTCGCCGGAGCTGGTCAGCCTGAAACAAGCGATCGCCCGGCTGGACCCAAACGATCTGGAAGGTGCTCGTGAGATTGCCGGTAAGTCTTTGGCGTATCTGGACCGCATGAGCGAAGAACAATTCCGGGGTATGTTTTTTTTCGGCAAGTTGTGCCGGTTGTTAAGCCTGATGAAGTGATCGGGAGCCGCTGGAAGGGTGTGCACACGCATTGTCCCAAAAGTGTTCACGTGACATGAAGCGTCCCCGTTTCCTAAAAGGGAGGAACCGGATAAGAGTGGTTTGCAGCTCGTATTTTGTCTAAACCCGCATGGATGGGGAGATAAGAGCGGTTCGGAGCAGCTAATACCTGCCAAAATGGAGCGGACCCGGACAGTTGGTTGAAATAAGGGGTGCAAACCGCCTCTATTTGCCTCTGCCGTCCCCATATGCCGAGAATAGCGGGTGCCAAAGACTCTTATCCTGTGCCAGATCTAGACCTGGAGCGAAGTTGCCCCCCATTCCCTCCCACGCATAAACGTTTGGGATTACTCGTCATAGAAGGGGCTTTCTCAAAAATGTTCGCCAGACAGGGGGACTTCCCAATTTCCAAAATAAAAGGACCACAACTTCCACAGTGAAGTGGAGTTGCGGTCCTTTTTCTTGCGAAAAATTGGTTATTAAACCTTCATAACCCCGCCAGTGCTGGCGGAAGTAACGAGCTTGGAATAACGCGCCAGGTAGCCGGTTTTGACCTTCGGCTCAAAGCCTTTCCAGTTGGCTTTGCGGCGTTCCATTTCCTCGTCGCTGATCTGCAGCTCGATTTTGCGGTTGACGAGATCGAGCTCGATGATGTCGCCGTCCTCGACGAAGGCGATCGGTCCGCCTTCAGCGGCTTCCGGCGAGATGTGGCCGATGCTGATGCCGCGGGAAGCGCCGGAGAAACGGCCGTCGGTGATCAGGCCGACTTTGGCGCCGAGACCCATGCCGACGATTTGCGACGTCGGAGCGAGCATTTCCGGCATGCCGGGGCCGCCTTTCGGTCCTTCGTAGCGAATCACGACGACATGGCCTTCTTTCACTTTGCCGTTAGCGATCCCGGACAGCGCATCTTCCTGCGAATCGAAGCAGATCGCCGGTCCGACGTGACGTCCGCCTACCGATTTGTCGACAGCGCCGACTTTGATGATCGAGCCGTTTGGAGCGAGATTGCCGAACAACACGGCCAGACCGCCTTGCTCGCTGTGCGGGTTGTCGATCGTATGGATGACGTCGGTATCGAGAATGTCGCAGCCGGCCACGTTTTCGCGCAGCGTTTTGCCGGTGACGGTAATCCGGTCGCCGTTCAGGGCGCCCGGCTTTTTGAACAGTTCGTTCAAGATGGCGCTGACGCCGCCCGCATTGTGAACGTCCTCGATATGGTAGTCGGACGCCGGAGCAATTTTCGCCAAGTGCGGAACGCGCGATGCGACTTCATTGATCCGCTCGATTGGGTATTCGAAGCCGGCTTCATGGGCAAGCGCCAGCGTATGAAGAACGGTGTTCGTCGAACCGCCCATCGCCATATCAAGCGCGAATGCATTGTCGATCGCTTCGATGGTAACGATATCGCGAGGTTTGATATCTTTTTCGATCAGTTCCATCAGCTGTTTAGCGGAACGCTTGACGAATTCTTTACGCTCCTCGGCGACTGCCAGAATCGTACCGTTGCCCGGAAGGGCGAGGCCAAGGCCTTCGGCCAGACAGTTCATCGAGTTGGCCGTGAACATACCGGAGCAGGAACCGCAAGTCGGGCAGCCGTATTGCTCCAGCTCCTGCAGTCCTTTCTCGTCGATCTTGCCGGCCTGGTAAGCGCCGACGCCTTCGAATACGGAAGACAGCGAGATCGAGCGTCCGTCGCTTGTTTTACCGGCTTTCATCGGTCCGCCGCTGACGAATACGGTCGGGATGTTCACGCGAAGCGCGCCCATCATCATGCCCGGCGTAATTTTGTCGCAGTTCGGGATACAGACCATGCCGTCGAACCAGTGCGCGGAGACGACCGTTTCCAGCGAATCGGCGATAATCTCGCGGCTTGGCAGCGAGTAGCGCATCCCGATATGACCCATGGCGATACCGTCGTCGACGCCGATCGTATTAAATTCGAACGGAACGCCGCCTGCTTCGCGAATCGCTTCTTTGACGATTTTACCGAATTCCTGCAGGTGGACATGACCTGGAACGATGTCGATGTACGAGTTGCACACCGCGATAAACGGTTTGTTAAAATCTTCTTCTTTGACGCCGGCTGCACGCAGCAAACTGCGGTGCGGAGCGCGGTCGAATCCTTTTTTGATCATGTCCGATCTCATTTTTGGCTTGGACATTGCAGTGATCCTCCTTGATTCATACATGGAAGTAGTTCGGCATGAGAGCGTCCGAATAATTACCTGACTACTATTTTAACAAAAAAACAAGAAGATTGCTCTACCCGCGTCACACTTTATTTGTCCAGCGCATGCAAAAAAAACCGCTTCGTCGCATCGGCACGATGAAACGGGCGGTGTTGGGCGCAGCGGACAGGCAAAAATTAGATGCCGCAAGTACGTTCCATGACGTGCCGCTAGACTCGCAGAGACGGTAGATTACAGACGGCAGATGTCTTTCGGGCATAACTCGCAATGACACAGATCCTGCAGGTGAGCCAAATTTTTGATAAGCAGATGCCCGTCCCGCTGATCGATAATACCTTCGCGCTTCCAGTCGCCGAGCATCCGGTTGACGCTTTCCCGCGCGGCGCCGATATAGTCGGCCAAGTCGGTGTTGGTCATTTTCTCGGTGATCAGGATGCCTTCCGGTGTCATTTTGCCGAACGTATTGGCGAGCCGGATCATCGTCGAGCATAAAGCGCCGGGTTTGCCGTACAGCATCAGATCGCGGAATTTCGTCTGGGTCGTCCGGTGCATGAGGCCCATCCATTTCATAAACTCCAGCGCCAGATCCCCCTGCTGCCACAGCAAAGCTTCCAGGTCCGACTTCTGGATGACGCCGATCAGGCAAGACTCGGTCGCATTGGCGGTAAACGATTGGCGCGAATCGGAATACGGGTCGAGCTGTCCCATAAAATCGCCCTCGCGGAACAAATACAGCACGAATTCTTTGCCGTCCTCGTTCGTTTTCGTGCATTTGACTTTGCCTTTCTTGATATAATAAAGTTTGTCGGCAAGGTCTCCTTCCCAATACACGCAAGAGCCTGCTTCCACTTTTAGTTCATACATAATGCTTTTTAATTTGTCCATGCTCTCCGGTGAAAAGCAGGAGCTATTGACGGCGTTGGAGCCGGCGTATTCGGTCGAGCGATTCGTATCCATGAGGTCAACCCCTCCCAGTTCCAGTCATGCTTCTATCGTTATTATACTCGAATCCGCCCTTTTGTGTTGTGACGTACGTCACTATAGTTCGTCCGAAGTGTGACCGATGTAACAGTCCGGAGCGATCCTCCCGTCGTATAATGAGACCGGATACACAATTTCGGAAGCGAAAGGAGGAGCGCCCATGTTGACCGGTGTCATTTTGGCCGGCGGGGAAAATCGCAGAATGGGCGGAAAACACAAAGCGCTGCTGGATCTCGGCGGGCAAACGCTGATCGAACGGCAAATCGCAGCCATGAGCACCATTTGTCCGGAACTGATTGTCGTGACCAACGATCCGAAGCGGTTTCTGCCTGTTGTAGACCGCAGCGTCCGCATCATTACCGATTTTTATCCCGGCAAGGGGCCGCTCGGGGGAATCCACGCAGCCTTGTCCCTTACCCGCAACGATAACGTATGGATCGTCGGCTGCGATATGCCGTATGTCAGTCCGGAGGCGGCGGGTCTGCTGCTGGAAAGGCTTCAGCTGGCCGAGGCGGATGCGGCCATCCCTCATGTCGACGGGCGGCTTCAGCCGCTGCATGCCGTATACAACCGCAGATGCGCCGAACAGGCGGCCGCGCTTCTGGCCGAGGAAGCTTACCGGGTAACCGGCCTGCTCGAACGGGTCCGCTGGGAGCCGGTGCACGATTTCGAGTTTGAGGGAAGGGGCATCGGCACGAAATTCGCCGTCAATACGAATACCCCGGAAGAATGGAGCGAGGTTCTGCTAAGCGAGCGGTCCCTGCCCGATACGAATAACGGGAGATGAGAGCGGTTTCGCCAAGGCAGACGGAATAATGACGCAGGTTCTGACTAAGCTCGCCGAAAGGCGGGCTATTTGTTTTTGCCAGAAAGTTTATGTTTGCTAATGCGGTAATGCTTCAAAACTTCGATAATACAAGCGAACTGCGAGTTTCTGTACCAGAAAGGCTGCCTCTAGCGCAGGATTATTCATCGTGGAAAAGGTTCCGTTTAGAAGCTTTTCTTAGAAGAGCGGAATGTTACGATCTTCAGAGTAAACTAAACCACGAGGTTGGACAGCCGACGTGTGTCGGGCACCGCGCGCCGGGAGTCGCGCGCGGTGCGGAATGCTCTAACGGACATGGTGGAGGCTATTTCGCTAAAAAAACTGTTTTTGAAAATGTAACGGTCATCACAGCGCTTATTTACTCCAAACCACCTCCAAAAGTGACACCTCTCATCAAATAGTTGCATCTATGAGGCTGTCGATTCAATGTGGACAACCAAGTGGAAAGGGAAAAGATTACCTTCTGGCGAGTTTTGTCTGGAATCCCCTACCTTACAATCCTTATTCAATCAAGGGATTCCGGACAACCTGTCTGAGCAGAAGAAGGTAACTTTTCACTTGGAACGGCCTGCTAACACTTCTACACAATGAATCGACAGTCTCTCTATGTCCGTTAGAAATCAAATGGATCGAAATTCACCGCAAAAACGGCCGCTGTGTCCGTTAGAGTTTTTGTTCCGCCCGAAAAACGAGCCGAAACAGGGCAAGAAGCACAATTCACGGACGGCTTGTCACCTTTCTAGCAGCTTCGCATAAAATGCTAGAAAAGGGAGGGGGCAGCTATGCAGGGACCGATGCAAGCTTCGATCAATGCGACAGTAGGGATAGTGGGAGCTGCCGTTACTTATATGTTCGGCGGATGGAGCGAACTGGTCAACGTATTCTTGCTGCTGATCGCGCTGGATTACGTTACCGGCGTCGCCGCTTCGATCAAGTCGGGCGAAGGGTTATGCAGTACGAAAGGCTTCTGGGGGATATGGAAAAAAGGGCTGATGCTTATCATCGTTACGGTGGGCCACCGGTTCGACCTGCTGCTCGGCACCGACCTGTTCAAGGTCGGGTTCATGTACTTCTATATCTCGAATGAACTGCTCTCGATTACGGAAAATTGCGGCAAGCTCGGTTTCCCGCTGCCGGGCCGGCTTCGCAAGCTGATTCAAGTGCTAAGGGAAAAGGGTATAGAGAAAGAGGAAGATCCGAAATAAGGGTCTCCTCTGTCCTGCAATTTCGCTGAATGGGCAGGTATTGAGGTATGTTTAAAGAATAAAGCCGATTTGACCGCCGGGAGGAAAGGGGAGAATTTATTGTCCTACCGTAACATTTTTTTGTTTTTTCACGTATAGAATATAGGGAGACGTTTGGAACTTACGCAGGTGAAGCTGAAAAGGAGGCCAACCACCTATGCCATACTACATAAGCTATAAAGGGAAAAAGCTCGGCTCGCCCCTCACCAAAAACGAAGCGGAAGAGAAGCTGGTCGTGTTGAGCCGGTGTTTCAAGCAACTGGAAATCGTCAAGGAAAACTCGCAACCGGTAGGAATGTTGTCCGTAACACTGCCGATCGCGGAAAGCAACTAAAAGAACCGTTCCTAGGAATGGTTCTTTTTTTGCAGGGAAAGCTATATATGAAGTCTACTCTTCCGACGTGCGGGCCATCATGCGGAACCCTTCGCTGCCAGCCGGCTTGGAGGTATATTCGAGACTGGTATTCGTATTGTTGGCGATCGCCCGGGAGATCACGTTCTGGAACAGCTTTTGTTTAATAAAGGCAACAGTGGCGTATTTGCTGTCGTCGGACGGATTTTCCTCGAAGTAAATTTTACCCTGCTTGCCATCCATCTTTTTGATTTTGTTCAGATTGACCAGATTCGTTTTGTCGAGCAGATCGAATCCGCGGTCGAAAAAGTGGTCGTATAGCTCGGAAAGGGTAGAAAGATGATAATATTTCTCCTCGGCCGTATGGTACACGATGTTGCGCTTCTCGATATTGATATACAGCACGTCGTTCAGATTCAGCAGATAGAGCTCGGTTTCATGTTCATTTTTTTTCCTAAGGACGGGGATTTCCATCGCTTTTTCCTCCGTAACAGTTTCTTTCCTGTTCTAGGTCGCAGGCAGCCGTATATGGCGATATGTACGACATGAATGTCAAGATTGCTCTTCTTCATCGTCCCATTTCCGGGAATAGCCTTTATTCAGCGCATAAATGAATATACCGATAATGGCTGCAGTCAACAGTCCAAGCAGTACCCAAACTCCAGTCAACTTCCAATCCTCGCTTCCTGATCATCCAGCTATATGAAAAGTTTACACTATTACTATACACGATATTTGTTGAAAAAGGTATATTTGCTAGTTAAAAAGGAGAATTTAGGATAACACTTCCTCATATTACCATAACTCCGGGGCGCGCGGTATACGGAGCCGTGCCGAAAATGGCGCTTTTATGGCGGTTATGCGGTTTTCTTGACGGTGCGAATCGTCGGAGCTAAACTGATAGGGACATACCGCTTTTGCCTGTCAGCGGGAGCGGAAGGTTCAACCCGTGGGAAGGTGACAAACTTGAATATGCTGTTGGAAGCGAAAGTGGAAATGAAGGACGTCGGCGAAGCGTCGTTTGTCGTGCTCGTCGTCGCGCTTACTTTCGTCGTAACCATTATATGGGCCAAATGGAACAAACGTAAACGGAGCGGAAAGTAGGAGAGCCATGTATTACGTAAATCACGAGCAAATCGAAGAAAGACTGGCGATTATTCCGTCGCTTGCGGAAGCGGCCGAGCGGATCGGAGCGTTGTGGCAGGAGGAGAGCCCGGATCAGATTCTGGCGCTAGCCCAGGAGCGTCTGCTGCATCTGGCGGTCGAGCTGGTTACGGATGTCGGCAGCCTGCTGATCGACGGTTTTTTGATGCGGGATGCGAGCAGCTACGAGGATATTATCGACATCCTGCGTGTGGAGGGTGTATTCGGAGAGCGGCAGTTCGAGCCTCTCTACGAGCTGGTGAAGCTGAGAAAGCCGCTCGTGCAGGAGTACGTCAGCCTGAAACGGGACAGCCTGCACCCGCTGGTGCGCCAGCTGCCAGGCATTTTGCAGCCGTTCGGCGAATCGGTGAAAGCGTTTATTGCCAAAGAGCTGGCTTGACGCGGGATAGGGAAGTGTATAAAGAAACGGGCCCTGCAGAAATGGGCCCGTTTTTGCATGCCGCCGCGTGGTCCAGCGTGCGTGCTGCCATGCCGGTTACAACGGCAAATCCCGAACGTCGTCCCGGTTGATACGGACGGTGCGGTCGTTGATCCACTCGATCCCTTCGCCTTGCCGATCCTTCGACTGCGGAGCCAAATATCCGATTTCCAGCGTATAGGGGCCGGCGATGCCGGTAAACGGACGAATCTCGTCCAGCCGCCGCACCGCTTCGGCTGCGCTCTCCCGGATGAGATGGCAAGCTTCCGCGCCGTCCAGATGCTCGGCCGCTTCGATTCCCAGTCCCCGCTTGACGACGGCCGTCTCGATCTCCGGCACGAACAGACAAGCTTCGAGCGCAGCTTTATCGTCCCCGGAGAGGAAGATCGTCGGCACGCCCTGCACACCGGCGATCAGCGCTCTAGCCGCGAATTCCCCGATAAGCACTCCGTTAAGCCGGTAATACGCCACCGTCTTCGAGGAGTATGTATGATTCAGCGGCGCGTTATACGTTCCGGCCATCGCATGCTGGCCGACGAACAGCAGCGCGTCGTAGCCCTCCAGACGTTTGTAAGGCTGACCTTCCCGCAAATAGTTGCCGCCGACCAAATCTTCGGCCAGTAGTCCGCCAGGGCCGTGGCCGTCCCATACATCGATGCGCGAATCCGGATACACGAGGCGAATCCCTTCGATGCAGGCGTTCACTTCGCGCGCCAACAGCTTCTTGGCTTCTTCGATCCGCTCGGGATAACCGTCACCCGGCCGGGTCTGGGTAAAGCTGTCCACTCCTGCCGGACCTTCCAAATCCGTTAAAATAAAAAACGATCTCATGTTCCCGCTCCTTTTCAGTATGGAATCCGCCATACGAGATACGGCATTTTCGGCACCACCCCTCCGGTCCAGCCGGATAGAAATGCCGTTTTAGCAGCGCCATTTGGTTGAAGAGCCGTCTTGATGGGCTCCGCGTATTCACGGATCATTTTACGCACATCGGGATCTTCCATCAACCGCAAAATGTAAATCCCCCGACTTACTGTTGGAACAAGCGGTTCTGACCTCGGCTTCTACGCTCCCGGCGGGAAATAAAACGATTTTCGGGGATGCGCCGCCTATTTAGTAAACAATGTTGTTTGTTAATTTACTTATGTCTGCAAATACGTTAAAATGACGGTAAGTACTGATAACGATTCGCAATTGCCAGGGGTGTGACGAAATGGACATGGAGCAAGATTCCTCCACAAGAAAAACGATCGTCAAAATGCTCAAGACGAGCGGACCTCTAGGCGTAGGCGAGATGGCGAAGCGGCTGGGGATTACCGAGATGGCCGTGCGCCGTCATCTGAATACACTGGAGCGGGACGGGTATATCGATTCGCGGATCGTACGCCAAAGTATGGGCCGGCCGATGAACATCTACCGTTTGACCGAGGCGGCGGAAGACTTGTTTCCGAAAAATTATCACACGCTGACGCTGGATCTTCTTGGAGAGCTGGATGGGGGGCCGGACGGCGGCGGGGTCGGCAAGCTGTTCGGCAGACGCAAAGAAAAGCTGCAGATGAAGTATGAGTCCGGGATGGAAGGCAAACCTCTGGAGGAGCGCGTAGCCAAGCTCGCCGATATCCAGAATGCGAACGGATATATGGTCGAATGGGAGCGGACGGACGACGGCTTCGTGCTGAAGGAGTTCAACTGCCCGATCTCCCAGGTGGCGAACCGTTACGAGGAAGCGTGCGACTGCGAGCAGCAGCTGTTCGAAGATTTGCTCGATACGAAGGTGGAGCGAACCGAATGTTTGGCCAAGGGCGGGGGCAAATGCACGTATCACATTAAAGAGCCTAAGGAAGAGCGGGACTGACGCATGCAGCAGTGTAATTGTCACGGATTCGCCGGCTCTTAATGAAAATAGCCCGAACGGGAAATGGAGCTGTCCCAGTAAGTTTCGTATGACACGGGAACGCCCAAATTCCAAACAAAAGGACCCAAATTCCACGGCGAAGTGGAGGTTGAGGTCCTTTTTCTCCTTGTTCTCAAGGCTGATCGGATTGGAGCGGGCTCATAGAATCGCAGTATGACTTTGGACAGCCTCATTTTTGCTTGTCTTAAAGGCTGCGGGAAGTTAGGAGCTCAACAAGGGGCGGCACAGAGGGCTGCAGCTTCATCCTATGTCCTGGTCCTGGTCCTTGTCATGGGCAAGGGAGAACCGAGTAAGGGTGGTTTGCGAGGCTGTCGATTCAATGTGGACAACCAAGTGGAAAGGGAAAAGATTACCTTCTGGCGAGTTTTGTCTGGAATCCCCTACCTTACAATCCTTATTCAATCAAGGGATTCCGGACAACCTGTCTGAGCAGAAGAAGGTAACTTTTCACTTGGAACGGCCTTTCTAACACTTCTACACAATGAATCGACAGCCTCGTTTGTAGCCCTTATTTTGTCCGAAAACCCGCTTGGGCGCGGAATAGGAGCGGTTTGGGGCAGCTAAAATCCGCGAAATGGGTGCAAACCCCCTCAGTGGGTTGAAATAAGGGATGCAAACCGCTTCTATCCGTCTCTGTTTTCCCTTAGGCCGAAAATAGAGGGTGCAGGAGACCATTATTGGTGATCAGAATGACATGGTGGAAATGTCTCGATCTCCAAATGAAAAGACCTCAGATTCCACGGTAAAGTGGGGACTGAGGTCCTTGTTCTCAAGGCTGATCGGATTGGAGCGGGGCTCACTAGAATCGCAAAGTGACTTTCGGACAGCCCGCTTCTCTTCAAAATGGACACCATGCCGCAGGCCGTTCATCCCAGCAAATTGAACCTTGTGCCGCCGCTTATGAGCAAGAGAGAACCGAACAAGAGTGGTTTATGCGGGGGTGGTTTGTCCCCTTTATTCTTTCACTCTGATCAGGCACGGACCGGAAAACGCGGGGGATCGGTTACTTCTACTTCTCTTCCGCGAACGGCGCCGTTTTCTCGATCAGGCTGGCTGCGCGGCTCGTTACCCAGTCGAAGTTGCCTGCGGCAATCTCCTGGAGGTTGACTACGTAGCTGCCGATGCCTACCCCGTAGCAGCCGGCGCGGATGAAGTCGGCGATATTGTCCGTATCGACTCCGCCGACCGCCATCATCGGAATATGCTTCAGCGGGCCTTGCAGCTCCTTGATGTATCCCAGCCCCAGACTGGCGCTCGGGAATACTTTCACGGCGGTCGCCCCGGCTTTCCAGGCGCGAACGATTTCCGTCGGCGTCATAGCGCCCGGGAAGATCGGGATTCCCGCTTCTGCGCAGCGGCGGATAACGTCTTCGTCCGTATTCGGCGTAACGATAAACGACGCTCCGGCGTCAAGCGCCGTCTGCAAATCGCCGGTATCGAGCACCGTGCCGGCCCCGATATACATCCGGTCGCCGTGTGACTGCTGCAGGCGGCGGATCATATCCGGAGCTCCCGGCGTGTTCAGCGTAATCTCCATTACGGTGACGCCTCCGGCCAGCAGCGCGTCGGCAATGCGTTCCGCGTCGGATTCGCGCACGCCGCGGATGATCGTGATGATGCGCGTGCGATTTATTTCGGACAACCCCTGTTCGCGTTCCATCGATAGACCCTCTTTCAACTTAATGGTGTAGCTTATTTGTCTATTATAGCTTGGCCGTGCCCGGACGTCTAACCGGTCCGCCTTTTCATCGGAGCGAAGGTATGCTACTCTCAGGATTAGTGAACGATTGTACGACAAGAACGAAAGGGAGATTCCGATGAGTGACAATCAAGCGCAAGCGGCTGAACGAATCAAATTAACCTCGCTGTCTTCGAAAGGAGGCTGCGGTTGCAAGATCGGCCCCGCCGATCTGTCCCAGGTGCTGCGCGGCCTGCCTCCGGGCGTGCCGAACGCCGACCTGCTGGTCGGTCTCGATACGAGCGACGATGCCGGCGTATACCGGCTGACCGACGATCTCGCGATCGTACAGACGGTCGACTTTTTCACGCCGATCGTGGACGATCCTTACGACTTCGGGCAGGTTGCCGCGGCTAACGCGCTCAGCGACGTATACGCGATGGGCGGCAAGCCACTGACCGTGCTGAATATCGTTGCTTTTCCGATCCACAAGCTGGACAAGTCGATATTGACTGACATTCTCCGCGGAGCCGGGGACAAGGTGAAGGAAGCGGGAGCGACGCTCGTCGGAGGTCATTCGATCGACGACAACGAACCGAAGTTCGGCATGGCCGTTACCGGGACGATTCATCCCGGGAAAATCCGCACGAACGCCGGCGCCAAGCCGGGTGACACGCTGCTGCTGACGAAGCCGATCGGAGTCGGCATCCTGACGACATCGATCAAGAAGGACCAGCTGTCAGAAGCCGAGATGAAGCGGGTAACGCAAGTGATGACGACGCTGAACAAAACGGCGGCGGAAACGATGGAGCCGTTCGGCGTCAACGCCTGCACCGACGTGACCGGATTCGGACTGCTCGGACATGCGATGGAGATGGCCAAGGGAAGCAGCGTGGGCTTGCGCCTGTACCGGCCGGACGTGCCGGTGCTGCCGCGCGTGCGGGAGCTCGCCGAAGCGGGATTCGTGCCGGGAGGCACGAAAAACAATTTCGCGCACGTCCAGGACAGTGTGATGTTCGCGGACTCAATCGACCAGATCGGGCAATGGATTTTGGCCGATGCCGTCACTTCGGGCGGCTTGCTGATTGCCGTGCCGGCAAATGAGGCGGAGCAGCTGCTGGAAGCTCTGCTTGCGGCCGGCGTGGAAGCAGCGGCGATCGGCGAGGCCGTTGCCGATCACCCGGGCACGATCCGGGTGCTGGACGAGTCCCGAAGCGAGGTAAAGCGAGGTTGACGGCAGCGATGGAAGACATCACGATAGACAGGCTGCTGGAGCTCCAGGCCAGCCGTGAGCTGGTGTTGGTGGACGTGCGGTCGCCCCAGGAATATGAGGATTCGACGATTCCGGGCAGTCTGAATATCCCGTTTTTCGACGATCAGGAGCGCGCCGAGATCGGTACGCTGTACAAGCAGGTCAGCATTCAGGCGGCCAAAGACCGCGGACTCGAGATCATCTCCGCCAAGCTGCCCGGCTTTATCCGCGAGTTCGCCGCCATTCCCGGCCGGAAAGCGGTTTTCTGCTGGAGGGGAGGCATGCGCAGCCGGACTACCGCGACGCTGTTGTCGCTGATGGATATCCGGGTATACCGGCTGAGCGGAGGATACCGGGCGTTCCGCCGCTGGGTCGTAGAGACGCTGGAGTCGTACGAGTTCACCCAGAAGGCGGTCGTATTAAACGGCAATACGGGCTGCGCCAAGACCGCCATCTTGCGGCAGCTGGAGGAGGAAGGCTACCCGGTGATCGATCTCGAGCGTATGGCGGGTCACCGGGGATCGATATTCGGGCAAATCGGAGTGAAGCCGAACAACCAGAAAACGTTCGAGGCGCTGCTGGCGCTCCGGCTGGAGCAGTTGAAAAGTTCGCCCTACGTTCTGATGGAAGCGGAGAGCAAGCGGATCGGAAAAGTATGTCTTCCTCCGTTTCTTGCCGAGGCGAAAGACCGCGGACGGCAGCTCGTTCTCGAGCTGCCGCCGGAAGCGCGCGTCCGCTATATCGTGAGCGAATACGAGCCGCATCTGCACAAGGACGAGGTGCTGGACGCGTTCCGTCACATTAAGCGGAGAATTCATACGCCGGACGCTGCGGAGATCGAGCGAAGCATCCGCGAGGACCGCTTCTCCGACGCCGTCGCATTGCTGCTTACCGCTTACTACGATCCCCGCTACGAGCATGCCGGGGCCGGCCTTCTACCGGAGCAGAAGACGCACATACGCGCCGCGACCTTCGAAGAAGCGTATCGCCGGGTGAAAGAGCAGATTCACGAGTCCGAATAAGGCGGAGAGGACTGCCCCGATGTCCGGTGTGTGCCGCCGCTGGACAGGGCAGTCTT
Organism: Paenibacillus sp. MAH-35; assembly: GCF_058135425.1. Classification (NCBI taxonomy): domain Bacteria; kingdom Bacillati; phylum Bacillota; class Bacilli; order Caryophanales; family Paenibacillaceae; genus Paenibacillus; species Paenibacillus sp. MAH-35. The sequence goes on along the minus strand of NZ_JBYUPU010000048.1, from coordinate 40,379 downwards.
TTTTTGCTCTGCCAGTAAAAGTTTAAGTTCTTTACCGTGCTGAATGGAAGGGGGGCCTTCCTTGGCGGTAGTGAATGTATACTCAGGTCCGATGACTAACGAATCGGATCGTGCTTATGGCCGAAAAACGACGTTATTCCAGACGTAACGAATCCGGGGATCGTTATTAAACCTAAAGTGGAAAAAAACGATCCGATTTGCCGGAATAACAATCCAAGAGTTCGTTACAAATTCAAACGTCTCCATTCGGCTCTGATAACGAATGCCGGGTTCGTCAGCGATGCCACCGCATGAAGACGAAGAAGCTAGCCAAAATCACACTGGGTGTGAATTTGGCATGAACCGCGCGAAAATCACACTGGGTGTGAATTTGGCATGAACCGCGCGAAAATCACACTGGGTGTGAAGAACATTTTTTAGACCCCCTTATGGTGTTTTTTAGAAATAGACGCACGATTTTCACTTTTTTTTCATGGAAACTGTGTCAAATGGTGCCGGGTAGACTTATAATAGAAGTATGAACTGGGCATTCGTCCAGAGGCGTCTTGCTATAAAGAGGAGGTGTGTAGCGTTTTGATCATTCAAATCAGTGTAGCTTGTATCGCCGCCGCTTTTATCGTGCTCGTCTATTTTTTAGTCAAGACCTTGATATCTGCGAAAGCTTCCTTGGAACAAGTGACCGAAACGCTTGCGCACATCGACGCGAAAGTAGACGCGATCAGCCAGGAAACCGTCAAGCTGATGCACACGACCCAACAGATTACCGATGATGTACAAGGCAAGATGAAGTCTGTGGACACCTTGTTTCGATCCATCGGTCAAGTAGGGGAATCCGTCTCGCAAGTGTCGGCATCCGTCAAGCAGGTGTCGGCTACGGTCTCCGATTCCGTCAGGCGCGCCGGGGATCGGGTGAACCGGGAGCGCAACCAGGTAGCCGAGGTGATGGAATGGGCGACACTCGGTCTGCAATTGTGGCGAAAGTGGCAATCCCGCAAGCGTTCTGTCGAACAACTGCCCAAAAATCCGAACGAAAGGGTTGGGAATGATGTCTGAACAAAACGGAAGAGGGAAAGACTTTTTGATCGGTGCAGTCGTAGGAGGAGTGCTTGGAGCTGTTACGGCGCTGCTGTTCGCTCCAAAATCCGGCAAGGAGCTTCGTGCGGATTTGTCCGATCAGGCGCACAAAGTATCCGAGAAAACGCAAGAGCTGGCCGGTACAGTTGGCGTGAAGACGAAAGAATTGGCCGATACGGTCGGGGTGAAAACCCAGGAGATCGCCAAGCAGGTATCGGAGCAAACCGGCGAATGGGTACAAAAGGCGAAGGAAGTCGTCGAATCCGTATCCGACGAAGTGAAAGCGTGGAAAGATGCGCGCAAGGAAGTCGCCGTGGCGGAAGAGGAAATGATGCCGGCCGACGCCGAAGTGCTCGGACGCAGCACGATCAAATAACGAGTCTGCCCCAGGCCGCCCCGTCGGGGCGGAAGGCATAACCGAAAAGGCTGTCCCCGAGGTCCGCAGTATGGACCTGAGGGACAGCCTTTTGTGCGGGGAACGGCATGCTGCGTTCCACCACATTTGGATCACCATTTGGACGGATCGATCTTGCTGATGTCGAGCCCTTCCCAGACGTTGCGGATTTGCGCTTTCTCCGGATGATCGAAGACGAGGAAGGCGGTTGGCAAGTAGCGTTCGCCGTAAGGGCTCGCCGGTTTGTTAATGATCTCGTCTTCCTTGACCAGCACGGTGGACGAGCCGCCGTCCAGATTGGCGGCGATGACCGCCCCGTGCTCCAGGAAAATTTGCTGCACGTCGTACAGCGTTGCGCCGATGCTATGGGTTTGCCGTCCGTCGATAATCGCGAACAATATCGTACCGTCCGCGGTTTGCGCCATACACGTTCTCGGGGCGATCCCCCAGCCGCTAGCCTGGTCCTTGATCAGCCCTTTGCCGTCGACGATAAATTGCGGCTTAAACGTCACGGCCTCCTGAACGCCCATCGCCAGCATATCCGAAGGCTTGTGATTGCCGGCGATCATGCGGCCGTTCTTGTCGATGCCGACGATCGAGGTCGGCGTATTCATAGCGCCGTCGTTGTAGAAGATTTTGCCGCCCGAGATGACGATGCCCGTAGGCTGGAAGCCGTTCCCTTTCCATTCCGGATCGACGAAACCGCCTGCGTTAATACCGAGAGCGGCACCGGTGCGCTTCACCATGCTCGATACTTTTTCGCCTTTGCCGATTTTCTCGGGGACGGCGAGACGAATTTTTTTGGGATCGTATACTTTGACCAAATATCCTTTAAACTTGGGTCCTTCAATCGGTTCGATGTCGAAGATCGGCTTGTCCTGCTGCTCCAGCTCCACGGGAGTCGGGACGAAGACCGGCAGCGTGCTTTTGAGATCGGACATTTCATCGAACTGCTTCGTATAGCTGGCGACTTGACGCTCCAGCCCTTCCTGGCCGATCAAATATTTGGCCCAATGCCGGTGCTGGGTCGTGATCAGCGTGTCAGCCATCATATAACGGAATTGGGTTCCGGAAGGAGTCAGGAAAAACCAGCCGCCAAACAGCAGCGAAGCGAAAAAAAAGGAAAGCATAAACCGTCCAAGCCAGTTGATCTTGCGCCGTTTCGGTTTCTTTCTCCTCGGAGGGAGCGGCGCGGCGCCTCTGGCGGCCGGACGGGCGGCGTTTCTCGTTTCCATTCGCGCATCCTTTCCACGAAGTACAGATCAGAGTGGATACGTCTGCACAGCGGCATTCGTAACCTGCAAGGAGTTCTGACGTTGTACCAGCGAAGTTATTCGTTACTTTAAACGAACGAAACGGGAAAAAGTTTCACCCGTCCCGTACTCCGCCTAAAGTGCGACTATTCGCAAGTGGACGGCTCTAGCGTAAAACCTCGGACAAGTTGCGGTTCACCCGGATCAAATGCTCGAAGTCGGACACGGGCAACGGCGTGCTGAACAAGTACCCCTGGATCTCGTCGCAACCGTACCGCCGCAAAAATTCGAGCTGCGCCTTGGTCTCTACGCCTTCGGCGAGCGCCTTAATATTCATCTTGTGCGACATGGCGATGAGCGCCGTGACGATGGCGGCATTTTCCTCATCGGTCGTCAGCTCCTGGATAAACGACTGGTCGATCTTCAGCGTATGGACGCGAAACCGTTTCAGGTAGCTGAGCGAGGAATAACCGGTGCCGAAATCGTCGATCGAGATCCGGACGCCCAGTTCCCGCAGCTTGTCGATCGTCTCCACGATGTAGTTGACGTTTTTCATGGCGACGTTTTCCGTAATCTCCAGACAGAGCAGCTTCGGGTCCAGACCGGTCGTCTCCAGCGTTCCTTTGATCAGCTGGATAAACCCGGGCTGTTGAAACTGGTTAACCGAAATATTAACCGCCACTACGAGCGGAGGCAGCCCCTGCGCGATCCATTCTCCGTTCTGGCGGCACGCCTCCTTCAGCACCCAGTTGCCGATCGGAACGATCAATCCGGTCTCTTCGGCCAGCGGGATAAACTCGGCTGGAGAGATCATGCCGCGTATCGGATGCTTCCACCGGACAAGCGCCTCCATGCCGTAGATTCGGCCAGACCCGAGATCGACGATCGGCTGGTAATAAACCGTAATCTCGCTGCGTTCCATCGCCCGGCGAAGATCGATCTCCATATTGAGACGCTCGAGCGAGCGGATGTTCATCTCGGAGCGATACAGCTGGAACGTGTTGCCGCCTTTTTCCTTGGCGCGGTACATCGCGGTATCGGCATTTTTGATCAACGTGTCCGCGTCGGTGCCGTCGCTCGGGTATACGCTGATACCGATGCTGGAAGTGACATACAGATCGTGCTCCCCGTAAGTAAACGGTTCGCTGAACAGCTGCGGAATGAAGCTGGCGAACGTCAGCACTTCGTTAATGCTCGTAATATCGGTGAGCAGCACGATGAATTCGTCGCCGCCGAAGCGGGCTACCGTATCCTGGGGCCGTTTGTTCGCTTTCAGCTTGTCCGCCCAATATTTGAGAAGCTCGTCGCCGATATGATGACCGAGCGTATCGTTGATGACTTTAATCCGGTCCAGATCAATAAAAAGAACGGCCAGAATGGTGCCGGTTTTCTCGGAGCGATGAAACGCCTCGTTAAGCCGTTCGTGAAACAGAAGACGATTGGGCAGGTCGGTCAAAGCGTCGTGATACGCCATATGCCGGATCTTTCGTTCGGCTTTCTCCCGTTCGACGACAGCGCGGATCGTCGAATACGACCGGACGAAACGGTCGTCATCATGCGATTCGGCAATATCCCGCATTCGTTCTTCGAACGAATTGTCGCGAAGTCCCTCCTCTGCTTTGCTCAGTTTGGCGAGCCGGAGCATCTCCATCATATTCTCAACGTGTTCTTTATGTATCCTTGCGGCAGATGCGACCTTGGACTCTTGCGCCGAGCGATGATCGAAATACACGGTCCCCTTTTTGGAATCGTACTCCACGACATGGTTCATATTGACGACATTGGTTGTGTCAATCAGCCGAAACCCGTCCTCGAACAGCCATTCTTCGATGCTTTCCAGCGAAAGATCGAGGTAGAATTGATCGGTTTTCGTATGAACGACGTAATCCCGATTCCGGATCTTATCGATTTTTACTATATCGCTGGACGGGATCGTGATGATGTCTGAGCCTCTTTTGCCGTCACGAGTCACCGGAATTTTTTGCATCATTGCGTCAGCTCCGAAAATCTTAATGGATGTCGTCTATATATTTTACGACAAAAGTTACAAAACCTATATAGGAGATTAGTCTCACGTCCAGGTGCTGCAATTTGTAAAGTGAGATAGGAAATGCTTGCTAATGCTGGTTTTTCTGACTCATGTCCGTAAGAAGCTAGTAAGGGTTTCATTGAAAAAAGAGTTGAAAAATATGTCGATTTATGTCGAAAAATATTGATGTGCCCCTTAGATTACAGAGAACGCTCGGTTTTTTGGGAGCGAACGCTTCCGGCAGAGGGTCCGCGTTTCGTTCGTAGGTGTCAGGAGGCAGCTCTCCTTTCCGAATAAAACAATTTCCACTATAATGGTTATGGGCGCCGGGAAGCACCCGGTTGACCCTATCCTATCGAAATGATCGCTTAAACTCAAGGTTTATCCGTTTTTGCCGGCGGCGAAGAACGTTCCAACTGGCAAAAGCGCCGGAACCGACAAAAAGGAGTTCTTGCAGCATGCGCAAATTTTGGGCCGAAAACGGCCTCCACCTGTCTTGGGCGATCGCTCTCGTGGCGATGCTCGGCAGTTTGTACTTCTCCGAGGTGAAAGGGTACATGCCCTGCAAGCTGTGCTGGTATCAGCGCATTCTGATGTACCCGCAAGTTATCCTATTGGGAATAGCGGCGGCCCGCAAACAGCAGGTGTACATGTATGTGCTGCCGATGACCCTGCTCGGCGCGTGCATCTCGCTGTACCATTACCTGATGGAGAAGACGGACTGGATCAAGTCGAATTCCTTCTCGTGCGGCATCGTTCCTTGCGATGCGGAGTATATTAACTGGTTCGGCTTTGTGACGATCCCGTTCCTCGCCCTGACCGGGTTTGTGCTCATCTCCGCCATCCAGATCGCCATGTGGCGCATCGACCGCGCCCGCCGCGCTTAAGACTGCTTTACCCGAGTCCCCGTGACGCCGAACCGGCGGCGAAGCCGAGTGCGGATACGTTTCGGGGATTTGATTTCGGGCAGGAGATTTCAGACCGTCTGACAAGGAAACCGGAGATTGCTTGTCGAATACGTTAGGCAGAGCGAGGAGGGAACCTGAATGCGTACAATCAGCTCGATCTTAACCGCGGCTCTCGTAGCCGGGACGCTGCTGTCCGGCTGCTCCGATTCGGCGGGGAACGGGCCGCAGGGGGCTTCTCCCGACCCGGGACAGCCGTCCCAGAGCCAGCAGGAAGGCGGCAAAACGTCTGTCGCGTCCGACCCGGGGAAGAAAGGCGAGACGCCGGCCGCTCCGTCCAATGGAGGGAACGCTGCGCCTCCGGTTACGCCAGGCGATAAGACGGCCGAAGAGCCGAAAGCAGTCTCCAAGCCGGAACCGCCGAAGACCGGCCAACCGGCGGCCGAACAGCCGAAACCGGAACAGCCCCAAGCGGAGCAGCCGAAGGCGGAGCCTCCCAAATCCGAGCCGCCCAAGGAACCGGCCAAGCCGACCGCTGCGGACAAAAAAGCGGTGTCCTGGTATTACATGAAAAAGAAAAAGGGTGAGGTCCCGGGATTTCCGGCGGAAACGAAGCAGCTGAAGCCGGAGCAGAAAGCCGTATGGATCGGCAAAGAAAATACGGTGTATTTGACGATTGACGTCGGGGGAGAGCTGCTCGATTACGAGACGCTGCTCAAAAGCTTGAAGGACAATGAGGTCAAAGCGACGTTTTTCGTCACCGGCTACAACTTGAAGAACAATCCGGATTATATCAAGCTGCTGCTTGAGGAAGGCCACACGGTCGGGAATCATTCGATTACGCATAAGGATTTTACAACGCTGACCGATGAGCAGGTCAAAAAGGAAGTGGCCGATTACGAGAAGCTGTACAAGGACATCACCGGTCAGGAGCCGGTGAAGTTTTTCCGCTTCCCTTACGGCAAATACAGTATGCACCTGCTGACGCTAATGTCCGATCTGGGGTATACGTCCTACTTCTGGTCGACGGCGATGAAAGACTGGGAACCGCGCAAGAACGGGGCGGAGGATGCGTTCAACGACGTCACCGGCAACGTTCATGACGGCAACATTATTTTGATGCACCAGGCTTCCAAAGAAAATATCGAAGCGATGGACCGGATCTTAAAGGAAATCAAAAAAGACGGCTACAAATTCGGAACGTTGGATGAGCTGCAGAAATAGGCAGCCGATTGAAACGCAGGGCGCGAGGTCCGGGGCGAAAGCCTTGGGCCTTTCCTTTTGAAGCGGGGGCCGGGCCGGATCGGCTAGATGCGAGCAAAGCAGGCTCTTTCATGGGCAGCGGGAGTGGTACGTTTTGGAAGGGGAGCTCATATTGTAACATGTAAGCCTTACACATCGAAGTAAAGGAAGCGAACCTAGTGCAACAAGCGATCGCGATATTGGATTCCGGGGTCGGAGGGCTGACGGTCGCAAAAGAAGTCATGCGGCAGCTTCCGATGGAAAACATACTATACTTCGGCGATACGGCGAGAGCGCCGTACGGCCCCAGAGATTCGGAAGAAGTGCTCGAGTTCACCCGGCAAATCGTAGATTATCTGCTTCAGTTCGGTCCGAAAATGATTGTTATCGCATGTAATACGGCAACCGCCATCGCGCTGCACAATATCCGCTCGATGGTATCGATCCCTGTCGTCGGTGTAATTTATCCGGGTGCACGCGCGGCTATCAAATCGACGAGAAACGGAACGATCGGTGTGATCGGAACGGAAAATACGATTCGCAGCGGAGCTTATCAGCAAGCTCTCCAGTCGATCAATCCGTCGATCCGGGTCGTCAGTCTGGCATGTCCCAGGCTCGTACCTCTCGTGGAGAACCGGATGTTCCGTTCCGAGGAGGCGAAGCTGGTGGTGGAGCAATCGCTCCGGCCTATGCGGCGAAGCGACATGGATTGTTTGATTTTAGGCTGTACGCATTACCCGTATTTGTCGGAGGCGATATCGGATGTGGTCGGTCCGGATGTATCGCTTATCAGCTCGGCCGACGAGACGGCCCGCGAGATCAGCGCGATTTTGTATCACAGAGGTCAGCTGGCCGAGAACGGCGATCTGCCGGTACACCGTTTCTTTTGCAGCGGCAATCCCGGCCTGTTCCAGGCGATCGCTCAGGAATGGCTTGGCGAGGAAATGAAAATATCGCCGGTTGTATGGCAACTGACCCGTCTGTAAGCGAAAAAATCCCCTCCGGTGAAGGAGGGGATCGCGGCTGTCTGTTACTTGAACCGCCGATTGGGTAAAAACAAGGAGAAGAGCCAGACGCAGATCACTCTCCATACGGTCATAAAACCGGCAACCAATGGGAACGCTACGATGGCGAACGATCCGCCGGGCAGACGTCCGAGCCAGACGGACCGGAGGGCAAGCCCGATCGGAACGGCGATCAGGCAGGTAAGCAGCGCCCAACCGAATGCTTTGCGTGCGGAAGCGATCGAGCTGAGCCGGTACGTCCGGGCGATGGCAAGCGCGGCGATCCAGCCGATCACGAAGGGTACCGCTGTCTCCAGCGAAGCGGACAGCGAGAAGGACATATCGTGATCTTCCCTGCCCAGCAGGACGAAGATGAACAGGACAAGCAAATCTCCGGCGACAAGCGCGATTACAGGCATTTCGTTTCATTCTCCTTATTTCGTCACACCTAAGCGCGTTATACTAGCCACTAGCGGAAGGGAGGAATCGGCATGATCCGCAAGCTGTTGTCTTACAAACATTGGAGCACGGTAGCCAGACGCGTCTACCGGCTGCTCGTCTCGAAGGACGTGCCCGCCGGAGAGAAGCTGCTGTTCGGCGTTCCGGTGCTGCTGTATTGGGTGCTTCCGGATGCGATGCCGTTTCTTCCGCTGGACGATATCGCGGTTACGATGATTGCGATGAACTATTTCGCCGGCCGGGCCGAGCGGAAGTTCGGAATCCGCTGACGGCCTCACGTTTGCACCTTTTTGTCGTATTCCTCCTCCGGGAGCCGAATCCATCTGCGCAAATAACCTTGGTCGTACAGCGCTTTGACGAGAATGATCAGGATCGGCGATAAAATAACGCCGGCTACGCCGAACAGGGACAGCGAGACGATCATAAACGACAGCATCGTAAAGGCCGATACCCCGAGAGAGTCGCCGGTTATTTTTGGTTCCAGAATTTGTCGCGTTCCGACCACGATAGCAAGCAGTATCGAGAGAATGACAGCCAGCTTTGCATTGCCGATTACAAATAAATAGATGATCCAAGGGATAAATACGGTCGAAACCCCCAGCAGCGGCAGAACGTCGAAGATGGCGGACAGCAGCGCGATCGAGAAAGCGTTTTTGACGCCGAGCACAAGCAGCGCAATAAAGATGATGACGAAGGTCAGCGAGATCAGCAGCATCTGCGACTTAATATAGGTGACGATCCCTTTTAATACGTTTTCCTTGAGAAAGAAAAACGCTGTCTTGAATGTGCGCGGAGTTTTGTCCGTCGCGAACCGCTTCCACGTCTCGATCTCGATGCTTAAAAAGTAGGCGAGGATGATCCCGATCGCGAAATTGAACAAAAACGACGAGAACGAAGTCAACAGATTAAACAGTCCTCCGAGAAACGCGGTTGCGAGCTTCGCCCCTTTTTCGGTAATGACGGTCGAATATTCCTTCGCCTGCTGCAGCCAGTCGTCGGGAATCGTTTCCAGCTTCGACTGCCAGAAGCCCATATTGTTGACGATCTCCTGCTGGAGAATGGTGGCGTATACCGGTATCTTTTGAATGAGCTGATAGATTTGGGTGGTGAAGATAGCTCCGGCTCCAATAACGACGCCAAGGATGACGACGACGAACACAAGCGTAGATATCGAGGTGGCGATCGACTTCTTCAGTCCTCTGCGGTTCAAAAACCGCGCAAACGGCTCGATAACGACGAAGATGGCGAAGGCCAAAAAGATCGGCGTCGCGATCCGGTACAAGTAGCTGAAGGCGAGCATGAACAAATAGATGGTCAACACCATCAGACCGATGTCGAATGCGGTCTTGTAATATTTCCGATAAAACGAAAGCATGGGTTCACCTCGAAATGGGATGGGCTTTTCATCATTTTATCGGTTTGCGAAATGGAAGTCCACAAAAGTTAGACGATGCCGGGAAAACGTGGTATCATTTTGAAGGTGGAACACGTCACGTCACGCAAAGGAGTGGGATCAATGAACGTCAAAATAACAAGAAGCGCGGCGAAGGTGCTTTTGAAGGAACTGGATCTGGAAGAAAACAAGGGGCTAAAGGTGCGGGTTAAGGTCGACTTTACGCATGGCAACCATGTCCACTACGCTCTTGGACTGGACGAGCCTACAGATGAAGACATCATTGTCGCCACGGATAAGGGCATCGATGTCGTGCTGGAGAAAAGCGAGCAGATGCTCGATGGCGTCAGAATCGACTATTTGTACTTGCCGAACGAAGGGTTTGTCATCACGAATCCTAACAAGGGCAACCACGGCGATCATTGATCACATGCCGGACTTTAAACCAGGTTTGACTCCAGAGCAAGCATGCTGCTCTGGCTTTGGATCAGAGTGCGTAAGCACAGCGGGAAGAGGTACGGATCATGGCCAATGACATCCGCGTTTGCGACAAGTGCAAACATATGAAGATGAAGACGACGCTGTCCAAGCTGCAGAAGCTTGCTCCGGATACGGATATCAAAGTGGGCTGCAAGTCGTATTGCGGTCCTTGCTCACGGGCGGCGTTTATTTTCATTAACGGCCGCTATGTCACGGCACCGACCGAAGACGAAGCGATCGAGAAGGCGCTCAAATATATAAAGGCGTGATCGTCTGGCAACTATGCGCCTTACGAAGCACCTCCCGGCAATCATCGGACAAACGTTAGCGTTTCTCCGTTGTGATTCCCAGGGGGTGCTTTTTGGCATGCCGTTAGGCGGGAGCGGATCATTCGAAATGAATTTGAACGATCACTCAAGCATGGTCCGGCGCAGCCTTAACGCTTCGGCTTCGGACTTGGCTTGGCCGGTCCTCTTCTGCGGGTAAACCGGCTTTGGCGATGCTTGATCAGATAGTAGCCGTTCCAGACGCCAGCGATCCCCCCCAGCACCAGTACCGTCTGCATCCACAGGTCGTCCTTCTGGTATAGGAATACGAGTATAGACGTTACGGCAAAGGCGATCGCGATGATTAGCTCGACGATGACAAGCAAGAGCAGTTTGTTGGAACGCATGATGTTCTCTCCTTTTCGAGGTTGGCGGTTGCCCGGACAATCGGCTGCTCCTTCTATCATAACAAAAAGCAGGCGCACTACGATACAGCCTGTCCCGCTTCATGGTATATTAAAAGTAAAAAGAAGTGAGCAGCCTGGAGGGAGAGATCATATGGAACTGATTTTTATAGCGGCTCTGATCATCGTGATCGTGTTGTTTCTGATAACCCGGCTTACCGGCAAGAACAAGTCCCGGGCCGCAGGTAGACGAGGGGGACCGGTCCGCAAAAGCGCGCCGCCGAACCGCAAAGAGTATCGGACAGGCGTCTTGCCAGTTCATCTCGGTCTAGCCTCGGACATTCCGCTGACGTCTATGGCGCGTGAGCTGGAGTCGGCGTTTCAGACGATGTTCGTACCGCAGCTCAAGCGGCGGGTGCTCGATAAATATCCGCGTATGACCGAGGCGGAGTACGACTGGAAAGTTCTCGAGTTGAAACGGTATTTGCTGATGAATGCGGTTCTGCCCGGAGTGCCGATGTTTAGCCGCGAAGTAGACGATATTTGGCATGAGATGCTGATGTTTACCCGCGAATACGAGACGTTCTGCAACAGCTGGTACGGACGGACCGTTCACCATGCGCCGCACGGAGAAGCGGCGCCGATGCCCGGAGAGCGGGCATGGTTCGATTGGGTGTACAGCCAGCTGTTCGTGCCGACGGAATACAGCGGGCAAATCTGGCGCGGATTTTTCCGTTATCCGCTGGATGCGCAGCTGCTGGAGGAAGTGGAGCGGCAATCGCCGGACAAGCTTGCCTCGTCCCGTTTCAATCGCGCCTCGATGGACGCAAGTCCGGAGGCGGAGAAAACGGTCGGATTGCTGATCGGCAGATTGAAGGAACAGATCGGCAACGCAAAAATGGCAGATGGGAACGAACCGGACGGCAAACCTGTAATGCGCGATCCCAAACATACGTCCGGAGCGAACCATTCAAATACGGCCGACTATACGATGCTTGCAACGTCGATGGTGATGTTCTCGGTTATCGACCCGATGGGTTATAACGAGCAGATGGAGGAAGTGCTGCCGGAGGAGGAGAAGAAAAACCAGGCTTCGTGCGGCTCGTCATCCTGTTCCGGGACGTTCGGCGACGACCGTTCCGACTCCCGGGACTCCGATGATTCCGGCAGCGGTTCCGATGGCGGCTCCGACGGCGGCTCGTCCGGAGATTCCGGAAGTTCCGGAGGCTCCTCGTCGTGCAGCTCGTCCTCGTGCTCTTCGGGGTGCGGCGGCGGGGGAGACTGACGGCCGCTCCAGCGGTGCCCGGTACTCGATCCAGAGCCCCAAAAACAAACCCCGCCTTTTCCGGCTGACCGGAGGAAGGCGGGGTTTCGTGTTAGTAGGAGCGATCCGCTTAGCTCGATAAACCTGCTTTTACCCAGCCGGCTACCGTTACCGTACGCTTGGCTTGATGTCTCGCGGCCTGCAGGACGGCGTCCGGAATCTCGCCGCTGTCCACCGCTGTGGCGCTAGTTCCGTACGGGTTGCCCCCGGCCTGGAACGTGATCGGATCGGTATAGCCCGGAGCGGCGACGATCGCCCCCCAGTGGTACATCGTCGTATACAGCGACAGAATGGTCGCTTCCTGGCCGCCGTGCGGGTTGCTGGCGCTGGTCATCGCGGAGACGACTTTGTTGACAAGCTTGCCTTGGAACCATAAGCCGCCTGTCGTATCGAAAAACTGCTTCATTTGCGAAGCCATGTTGCCAAAACGCGTCGGCGTGCTGAATATGATCGCGTCCGCCCATTCGATGTCCGCATGCGTCACTTCCGGCACATCCTTGGTCGCTTCCGCGTGCGCCTTCCACGCCGGGTTGGAGGCGATCGCCTGCTCGGGAGCCGTCTCCGGCACACGGACGAGTTTTACCTCGGCTCCGATCTCCTTGGCTCCTTCCGCCGCCGCTTGAGCCAGCTTGTAGTTCGTTCCTGTGGAGCTGTAATAGACGATAGCCAATTTCACATTACTCACGATTTCATCCTCCTTTGTTTTTTAACATTAATAAGTTACTTACTAAAGTATGGTTAATATCATCTTTGTTGTCAATCCAAAACACGGCCGTCCGAATGAAAGGGCGCCACAATCAATATGTACATTACCCCAACTTCTTATGCATGAAACGGTAAAGTCTCCAGATCGTGCAGCATGGTTTGGACGCGGCATCCGGACTAATGAGCCGGTCCGCCTATAATGACGGAAGCCGCCAGCGGCAGGTGGTCGGATGCCAGCGAAGCGGTCACAGCAGCATCGACAGGCACGAGATCCGGAGAGCACCAAATGTAGTCGATGCACTTTACGGCAACCGGAGCGCCGCCCGCGGCGGACAGAAACGTCGGATCGTGGCGGCCGCCGTGAACGGACGCATACGTATCGCGCAGGACGGCAAGCAGGGGAGCGAGCTCCGGGCTGTTCGGCAGCGCGTTAAAATCCCCGGTTACGATGCAGCGTTCCGGACCGTCCGCCAAATACACCTCGACGAGCCGCAACGCCTGAGCGGTCCGTTCTTGCTTGGACAGCCCCAGATGCGTGTTCAGCACGCGCACCGTCTCGCTTCCCACCTGAAGATGGGCTTCCAGCAAGCCGCGCGGTTCGTTCCAGCCGCCGGGCGTGTCGATCCGGGGCAGCACGTGGTTGCGGCTCGATACGATCGGATAACGGCTTAAGATTGCGATGCCATATTGCCGGCGGTGTCCTCCGCTGCCGGGCTGCGGGTCCATATCGAGGTTGGGGCCATATGCGGCGTGCATCCCGAGAGAACGCGCCAACAAGGCGGTCTGATCCTGCCAGCCGCTCCTCTCCCCATAGTATTTGTCAACCTCCTGCAATCCGATTACATCCGCTCCGCTATTCCGGAGAACATCTGTCGTGCGTTCCAGATCCTGCCGTCCGTCGATGCCCAGCCCGTGACAAATGTTATAGGAAACAACTTTCAGCTTCACTCCGCTCGCCTGCCTTTCTTCCTTTTGGGATTCCTCGTTATATCGTTATTGTAAAGTATGGGATTTCTGCAGGGCAAGCACGCAATGGGAGCGATCCGCTTCCGTCAAAAAAAGCTTCCGTCCACCCTCTCGCAACTATGCGGCAAGGCGGATCGGAAGCATGCGGCGTCCTTCGATGCTGTTTTACATCGGAATGTAGCCCCGGGTAGCAGCTTTTGCTCCGTTTCAGAAAGACTAACTTCGCAGCCGTTCCAGGGAACAACGGCTTGCTCCTTTACTGGCTCCGCTTTTTTAGCGTCTCGGGACGCGCGCGGGTTTGAGGTTGCGCGAAAGCATCGAACCTTTTGCGTTCGGTCCGTTCAATCTGCACGATCTTTCCGTCGTGCACAATAATTTGCACGCTTCCGTATTCCATTCCTTCTAAGCTGCCGAGTATGCGTTCTGTCCATACGTCGTCCAATTGAACCGGATTGCTCATCGCGATTCCCTCCAACATTTGTATTTTTGCACAGCGGGCCAAACAGTTGTTTCTGTCGTCTCGTTCTTAAATATTAATCGGCATCGGATCGGTCTTCATCGCGTTCTCGACGATCCGGGACTGCCGGTCGTTAAACAAGTACAGTCTATGAATGAGTACCAGTACCTCGTCCCCCGTCTTAAGCGGGGCTTTCTCCAGAGAGCGGTAAGCGAATACCGACTGGCCGCCCAGGTTTACCTCGACCTGCCAACTGCTGCCCCGGAAGTAGACGCCCCGCACGACTCCGGTCTCCGCGGCCAAAGGCGTCGAGAGCTCGCCGGGCGTCCCGACCTCGACGAACTCCGGGCGGATGATCGCTTTGGCGCCGGGAAGCTCGCCCGCGAACCCTTTCAGCCGGGACGGATCGTCCAGTTGGCTCGATTCCCCGATAAAGCCGGCGACAAACGGTGTCAGCGGGTTTTTGTAAATTTCAAGCGGCGATCCTTTCTGCTCCAGACGTCCTCCGCCTACGATCATAATTTCGTCGGCCACTTCGACCGCTTCCTCCTGATCGTGAGTGACGAATATCGTCGTAATCCCGATCCGCTCGATCGTCGATCTCAGCCAGGACCGCAGCTCCTTGCGCACCTTGGCGTCGATGGCGGCGAACGGTTCGTCGAGCAGCAGCAGGTGAGGCTCGGGCGCCAGGGCGCGGGCAAAAGCGACACGCTGGCGCTGGCCGCCGGACAGCTGGTTCGGATACCGGTTCTCCAGCCCTTTCAGGCCGGTCAGCTCGATCAGCTCGGATACCCGCTGCCGGATATGGGCTTTCGGCTTTTTTTGCACGGTCAGGCCGAAGGCGATATTGTCGTACACGGTCATGTGCCGGAACAGGGCGTAGTTTTGAAAGACGAAGCCGATGCCCCGCTGCTGGGGAGGGACGTCGTTGACCCGTTTGCCGTCGATGAAAATATCACCCGAATCCGGCGTCTCCAGACCCGCCAGCATGCGC
The DNA here is from genome assembly GCF_058135425.1 of Paenibacillus sp. MAH-35. Taxonomy (NCBI): domain Bacteria; kingdom Bacillati; phylum Bacillota; class Bacilli; order Caryophanales; family Paenibacillaceae; genus Paenibacillus; species Paenibacillus sp. MAH-35. The sequence continues at coordinate 25,030 of NZ_JBYUPU010000048.1, read as the reverse complement.
AGGATCGTCGTCTTGCCGCCGCCGCTCGGTCCGAGCAGGCCGATCAGATTGCCTTTGCCGATCCCGAAGCTGATACGGTCCGAAGCGGTGTAGCTGCCGAACGATTTTACAAGATCCTTCACTTCGATATACATCATTCATTCCCTCCCGGAAGCTTCGCCTGCTCGGACAATCCTGCCGCTGCGGCCTGATGATGCTTCCACTCGACGATACTTTTGACGACCAGCGTGATTAACGCAAGCAGGACGAGCAGCGAGGCGACGGCGAAGGAGGCGGCGAACTGGTATTCATTGTACAAAATCTCCACATGGAGCGGAATCGTGTTCGTCTCGCCCCGGATATGCCCGGATACGACGGAGACGGCGCCGAACTCGCCCATGGCGCGTGCGTTACAGAGGATGATGCCGTACAGCAACCCCCATTTCACATTCGGAAGCGTGACCCGCCAGAACAGCGTCCAGGCGCTTGCGCCCAAGGAAACGGCGGCTTCCTCCTCCTGATTGCCTTGCGCCTGCATCAGCGGGATCAGCTCGCGGGCGACGAACGGGAAGGTGACGAAGATGGTCGCCAGCACGATGCCCGGCAGGGCGAAGATGATCGGGATGCCGCGATCGATGAAGAACGGGCCGAACCAGCCTTGCGCTCCGAACAGCAGGACGAAGATCAGGCCGGATATAACGGGCGAGATGGCGAACGGCAGGTCGATTAATGTAATCAGAAATTGTTTGCCGCGAAAGCTGAACTTGGCGATCGCCCACGCCGCTGCGATCCCGAACACGGTGTTCAGCGGTACGGCGATCGCGGCGGTAACAAGCGTCAGCCGGATGGCGGACAATGCTTCCGGATCGACGATCGAGGCGATGAATACTTCGGCGCCTTTGCGGAACGCTTGGGTAAAGACGGTGATGAGCGGCAAAATGAGCACGACTACGATGAACAGGAGGGCAATAGCGATCAGTGTCCATTTGACAGCGGCTGATTCGCTGGTGGCTCCCGTCCGGGTACGGCTTGCCGGTGAAGGCGAAGCGGTGCGTGCGGCAACGGTTCCGGCCATAGTGATTCCCTCCTCCTATACGTTGATCGTACGTCTGCTGGCGCGCCATTGCAGCAAGTTAATCAGCAGCAGCAGCACGAACGAGATGATCAGCATGACGAGGGCGATCGTAGTGGCGCCGGTATAATCGTACTGTTCAAGCTTCGTCCGGACGAGCAGCGGGGCGATCTCGGTTTTCATCGGCATATTGCCGGAGATGAACACGACCGATCCGTATTCGCCGATCGAACGGGCGAACGCCAGCGCGAAGCCGGTCAGCAGCGAAGGGAGCACGGCCGGGAAAATGATGCTGCGAAAGGTCCGCCAGCGCGAAGCTCCGAGGGAGGCGGCTGCCTCCTCGACGTCCTTCTCCAGATCCTCCAGCACCGGCTGAACGGTACGCACGACGAATGGCAGGCCGATGAAAATCAGGGCGATCGTGATGCCGATTTGCGAGTAGGCGGTTTTGATGCCGTATTGCATGAAAAAGCTGCCGAGCAAGCCGTTGGGCGCATAAATCGAAGTCAGAGCGATACCCGCTACCGCCGTCGGCAGAGCGAAGGGCAGATCCACGAGCCCATCGATCAGACGTTTGCCCGGGAACGTGTAGCGGACCAGCACCCACGCTACGATCAAGCCGAACACTGCGTTTACGAGCGCTGCGTAAAAGGCGGTGCTGAAGCTGATCTGGATCGACGCGACGACTCTGGGGTCGGTCACAGTCTCCCAAAACTTGCTCCAGCTCTGTCCGGCCGATTTGAGCACGATCCCGGACAGAGGGAAGAGCACGATCAGACTCAAGTATAAAATCGTAAAGCCCATCGAGATGCCGAAGCCGGGCAGTACGGAACGTTTCTTTTTGATCGAGGCCATTGGTTCAGGTCACTCCTGTCACCTTATTTCGGTTTTATAGAGGTTGTTCGAAAGTCCACTTTTGATCACGAAGCCGATCCGAAAGCCTGCTCGACATCGAATATGGAATTCAACCGGAACTTCCGGTGCTTACGTAGCTCCCACTACGCTCCGCTCCTCATTTCCTAGCTTCATCCCATCTTCTCGGTGCTGAAAACCGGACTTTTTGAACTCGCACGTATAGGTCCGCTTGGGATTATTTTGCCGGCTTGTAGATCTGATTGAAGATGCCGCCGTCAGCGAAATGGGTTTTCTGGGCTTTTTGCCACCCTCCGAAAACTTCGTCGACCGTAATAAGGTTAATTTTCGGGAATTGCTTTTCGTACTTTTTGGCTACGGATTCGAGGCGCGGGCGGTAAAAGTTTTTGGCGGCGATTTCCTGGCCTTCTTCGGAGTACAAATAGTCGAGATAAGCTTGCGCGACCTCGCGGGTGCCCTTTTTGTCGACGACTTTATCGACGACCGTAACCGGCGGCTCCGCCAAGATGCTAAGCGAAGGCATGACGATCTCGAATTTGTCGGAGCCGAATTCCTTAAGCGACAGGAACGCTTCGTTCTCCCAGGCAAGCAGCACGTCGCCGATGCCGCGTTCGACGAACGTCGTAGTCGATCCGCGTGCGCCGGAGTCGAGAACCGGAACGTTTTTGAACAGCTTCGCTACGAAATCTTTTGCCGCATTTTCGTCGTTGTTATTGTTTTTGAGCGCATATCCCCATGCCGCCAAGTAGTTCCAGCGGGCGCCTCCGGAGGTGAGCGGATTCGGCGTGATGACGCTGACGCCCGGGGTGATCAGGTCGTTCCAGTCTTTGATGCCCTTCGGATTGCCTTTGCGGACGAGGAAGACGATGGTGGACGTGTACGGCGAGCTGTTGTCCTTCAGCCGCTTCTGCCAGTCGGCGTTGATCAGGCCCTTCTCCTGAATGGCGTCTATGTCGTAAGCGAGTGCGAGCGTGACGACGTCGGCCTGGATGCCGTCGATGACCGAACGGCCTTGGCTGCCGGAGCCTCCGTGGGACTGCTTGATCGTTACTTTTTGCCCGGCTTTGTCTTCCCAATATTTGGCGAACGCTTTATTGTACTCCACATACAGCTCGCGGGTCGGGTCGTAGGAGACGTTCAGCAGCTCGACGGGCGGCTTGGCGCCGGTAGAGGCCGGTTTGTCGGCTCCGGCTGCGGATGAATTTCCGCTAGGCGCGGCGTTTCCTCCTCCGCATGCGGTAAGTCCCAATAAACTGATGGCAAGGATGGCGGACAGCAGGGTCGGTTTTTTCATTCGGTTCAAACTCCCTTTTTATAGTTTGATTGGTGCGTGCGTCGAGTTGAAGGCAAGGTGCAGAATGATACGCCTCAGGGGCGCTCCGTCTCCGGCTGTCCGGTTGACCAATTAATCCTATAAATATAGTTGGAATAATGTATGGATGCATCGTATCACCGCAGGTAGAAGCTGTCAATACGCGGTAACGATTCTTCTATAATGGAGAAAAGTCGATGCGGCGCGCCGGGTTTCGGGGTTGTTCGGATGGCGAAACGGCCGGTTCGGCGTATGCGCCGCGCTCACTTTCGTTCATCATGATCGATTAAGGAATCGATCAGGAATGGTTATAAATTGGACATGATCAGGCAAAGCCGCGATCATCCAATTGCACCAATCTCTACCGCAAAGGCGCGGTCGTACATCGTGGAATTGCTTCGAAAAGAGGTCCGGTATAAATCGGACATGGGCCGCCACTAACCCGAACCCTACCACCACACGCGGAATAAGAGCTATTGGAGACTCTTAAATGTCATCAATTGACACCGCTCTCCAAAATAGCGAATGCTTGGAGCTCTTATTTTTAAGAAAATCGCCAATTTAAACATCTTGTGCCCAGATAAGAGCTCCTAAAGAGGCTGACGATTCAATGTGGACAACCAAGTGGAAAGGGAAAAGATTACCTTCTGGCGAGTTTTGTCTGGAATCTACACAATGAATCGACAGCCTCCCTAAAGACTGCTATTGGAACACATAGGGTTTGCAGACTGGCTGTGATCAAGAGCTTCGACTATCCAAGTTCCCAAGTCACCCCTTAGCAGTTAACCCAAGACTCCGAACCCAACCCCTGATTACTCAACTACCCAACCATCCGAACCCCCACCTACCCAGTCCCCAGCCCCATAAAAATAACCAACAGCGCTATCAGCTATTTCGAGCAAATAAAGGCGGCATACCTACCACGGGGGCCGCAATCCGCGAACACACACGTTCTCGATGGTTAAAATATGCGCTGCCAACGGATTCGGTGCTGTGGATGTTATGAAAAATCACACTGGGCAAACGGCCGGGGCTGCCAGTGGGTTGTCAGCGGTCTTTTTTTCGCACCCTGCATGTGTCGGTTCGGCCCGAGGAATGTTATGATTAGCGTAGGAAAAATGCGGGAAAGGGCGATCGCCATTGAAAAATTCCGGCAAGTTTATTCGTTGGTATTACGCGCTTTTCGCCCTGTATGCCGTGGCTGTCGGCTTCTACCTCTGGTATGCGTCCGCCAACACGGTGCCGGATATATACAAGGGGACGCCGGCCGACCCGGCTACATTTATGTCGGCGGAAGAACTGCGGGCCAGCGAAACGTATTCCGCCCAGCGGAACTGGATCTTTTTCGTTTCGTACCCGTGGATCTGGGGCGTCTATCTCGTGCTGCTGTTCGGCGGCTTCGCGTCGCGCTGGGAGCGGATGCTGGAACGCAAAAAGCTGCCCTTCGCAGCACGGATTGCCGTCATCGCCGTTTTCGTCAGCGCGATCGCATTCGTTGCCAGACTGCCGCTGGGTTATACGAGCTATATGCTGTCGCGAAGCAACGATATTTCGACCCAGCCGTTCACAGGATGGATGCGCGACCGTCTCGTCGCGACCGGAATCGATACGCTCGTTACGCTGCTTGTCGCCATCGTCGCGTTTTGGTTTATCCGCAGAGGCGGACGCTGGTGGCTGAAGCTGTGGCTGCTGTCGATTCCATTCACGCTGTTTATGATGTATATTCAGCCGGTTGTGATCGACCCGCTGTACAATCAGTTCTCCCGGTTGTCCGATCCGGTCCTTGAGCAGAAAATAATGGAGCTTGGGTCCGAAGCGGGCATACCGGCGGAACGGGTGTACGAGGTCGATATGTCGGCCAAAACGAACGCGCTGAACGCCTACGTCGACGGTATCGGCTCCAGTCTGCGGATCGTGATCTGGGATACGACGCTGAAGCGGCTGAATGAAGAGGAAATCTTGCAGATCGTCGCACACGAGATCGGCCATTATGTGATGCGCCATCTCGAATGGAGCGCACTGGGAGCGGTAGGAGCGTCGCTGGTCATGCTGTGGCTAGGCAGTTATGTGCTCAAGCTGGCCATCCGCAGATGGGGCGGCCGATGGGGAATTCACCAGCCGGGTCAAGCGGCCATGCTGCCGCTCGTACTGCTGCTGATGTCGGTGCTGACGTTTGTATCGCTGCCCTTCTCAAATGCCGTCTCCCGTCAGGCCGAGAGCGCGGCCGACCGGTACGCGATGGAGCTGATCGGCCATGCCGGAGGCGCGGTCAGCATGCAGCAGAAGCTGTCCAAGGCGACGCTGGATGAGGTCGATCCCCCCTTGATCGTCAAATGGTTTCGCTCGTCCCATCCGAGCGCTTTGGAAAGGATCGCCGATGCGCAAGCTTTCGATACCGTACAAAAGTAAAGCTGCCGTTTACGCTGCGGCGGGCGTGTATACGTCTCCGAATTTCATGGAGGGAGTGCTGAAGGCGGTCGTGGACGTCCTGGAGCGGAAGCCGAAGCTGGACGTGGTCGGCGCCGGGCTGCTTTTTCCTTACGGGGACTGGAGCAGCCCGCTGCTGCCGCAAATCCGCCAAGTGTACCGGGATATGACGCTCCGGTCCGGGAACTACGAGCGGTCGATCGGGGGAGGCCGAATTCTGAGCGAGGTCGGGAGCGGCGATGAGGCGGACATCCTGCTGTTTATCGGCCATAGCGGCGGGGGAGTGGCGTCGGTGCATGCCGCTTCGCTGCTGGACGAGCGCCTGCCGGCGATCCAGACACGGATTGTACAGATCGGCTGCCCGCGCTTCGCTATACCGCCGGTAATGCGCGACCGGGTCCGTTACCTCTACGCGACGAAGGCGAACGGTTCGGGGAAAGATCCGATCACCCGGATCGGGAGCTGGGGAGGCTGGGAGAAGGGTGCTGTCGGTATACCGCGCTGGAATCCGCTCAAGTTTGCCCCGGAGGAACGAATTCCGGTACCGGTACTCGGTGGTCATGCGGATTATTTTCGCGATTATGAGCCGTTTCACAGCGCGGAGGGACGCTCGAATCTGGATCTGGTGCTGGAGAAGATGCTGGAAGGCTGGACGGAAGACTGAACCCAAAGCTAAGACGCTTACAAAACCGCCTGGAGCGGGGATGGAAGCGTCTGTTTTGTCTTGCCGCTTTTGCTGCACGATCCGGCCCGGTCCTACTCGGGATACACGTCGGAAGCTCTGCGCAGCGCTCTTGCGTTTACCGTGCGGGCGTACTCGGTCGGCGTCATGAGAGTTTCTTTCTTGAACGTTCTGGAGAAGTGATGCACGCTGGCAAAACCGAGCCGCTCCGACAATTCCGTCATCGTAAACGCATTTTGCCGCATCAGCGACTTGGAATGTTCAATTTTCAGCTTGTTAAAATAGGCCATCGTCCCCAGGCCGGTGACGGACTTAAACAGAGTCATGAGCCGGGTCCGGCCGACGCCGAAGGCGGCGCATAGCTGATGGATATTCAGATTTTCTCCGATATGGTCCTTCATATAGTCGATAATCTGTTCGACGAGTGCGTGGTTGTAGTTGGCGGCGGAGATCGATTCCGGTTCGGCCGGCGGTCTCCGGATCTCGCCTTTGCGGATTAGCCCTACGAGCAGGATTTCCAATAAATTTTTGATCATTTGCTCGCTGCCGAAGGCGGCTGACGCTCTTTGGAAGGGCCGGTGCATGCGGGGCGAGTCGACGGGAGGATCGAAGGCTTCGCGGCCTTCCTCCACCAGTCTGGAAAGCAGCTGCTTCTCGTCCTCGTTCAGACGGAACGTCTTTCCCTCCAGCGAGCGCATGGCTGGGCTATCGCAGTGGAAGGAGACGATGATGATCGCCGGAGCCGTATTGTTTACAGCCCGTCCTGCATGGAATTCGTTAGGCGCATACAAGAGCAGATCCCCCTGCTCGACAACGAGCCGTTCGGTGCCTCTTACGATTTCATAGTGTCCTTTATCGACGTAGCATAGTTCCCAGAAGTCGTGACTTTCTCCGGGCGTCCAGAAATGTTTGGGGAGCTCCATATAGTAAAAAGTGACAATCTGCTGAATGGACAGCTCAATGCGCAAATCATATTTTGGAAAAGTCATTTCGCGGCCAGCCCCCCCTGTACGATTTGGCAAAAGAATCGTCTTCCTGGATAAAGAAAAAAGGATGAAGTTAAGTTTATTATAGGGGAGAACCCGGGTGCTGAAAACGAAATAATGGACAGAGGAGGAAGCCGGCACAGAGCGAATCCGCAAGTCATTCCTGCTCAGCCGGAAAGTTGGAGGCACGCAGCCTCCGAAGCACCGTCGAAAATGTGCCGCTTGCCGCGCACAGGCTCGGTCCGCGACAGCGCGAAAGCAGCGAGTTATCGCTTCAATTGTAGTGAAAATTTTCACAATAAACACAAAGAAAGAGGGGTTCCTATGAAAAAGACTAGTACAATCCAATCAAGTTTGGCGCTGCTGTTGCTAGGGATATCCGTCATCGGATGCTCGGGAAATTCGGCGGAACCGGCCGGGACTGCCGGATTGCCGGGCGAGGCCGCGAAAGCGGGAGAAGCGGATGCCCAGAAGCAGTTGAGCAGCGAGCCGGTAACGTTGAAGGTGAACAACTGGAATACGGCGTTCCAGCAGGCGGAATTCGATAAATATTTCGCAGAGCCGCTGCGCAAAAAATACCCGAACATTACGCTGGAATATTTGGACTTTACGAAAGGCAGCGGCAATGTGCTGGATAACCTCATATCGGCCGGCAGCACGCCGGATATCGTCTTTACCGACCATCCGAATCTGGCGGGATTGCTGGATTACGATTTTCCGCTGGACCTGAACACGTATGCAGCCCGTTTTTCCGTCGACTTGAAACGGGTGGACCCGCAGGTACTCGAAGGCGGCAAATCGATCGGATCCGGCAGTGAATTGCTCGCCCTCCCGGTTTATTCGGACCGGATGATGTGGTTTTACAACAAAGACGCGTTCGACCGGTTCGGGATTCCTTATCCGACGGACAACATGACGTGGGACGAGGCGATCGCGGTGTTCAAGCGGTTGTCGAGGGTGGACGGCGGTATCCAGTATTCCGCGTTCCGGACGATTAATCTGCTGATGACCGGCAGCCAGTGGGGACTGTCGCTTTTTGATCCGAAGACGGGGAGAGCGTCGTTTCAATCCGACGAATGGAAAAAGTCGCTTGCCCTGCTGCAGGACATCAACAGCATTCCGGGTAATACGAAGCTGACGAATGAAGATTTCTATCAAAAGCAGACGCTCGCGTCGCTCATGCAAAGCTTCAATATTATGGTGAACCTGCTCGATACGGCGGAGCAAAAAGGCCAGAAGATCAACTGGGACGTCGCTTCCATGCCTCAGCTCAAGGAGAAGCCCGGCATCTCCGGCTCCAATAAGCCGCTGTACTTTATGGTGTCCAAGGCGAGCAAGCACAAAGACCACGCCTTCGCGGCGGTTGCGCACCTGATGTCGTCCAAGGAGGCTCAGACGCTGTTGTCGGAGAACGGGAAAATGACGGTATTGTCCGATCCCGATATCCAAAAGGCGTTCGGCACCAAGCTGGACATCCTGAAAGGCCGGAATACAGCGGCGGTATACAAACATAAGATGGCTGAACTGCCCTACACGAACAAGTTCAACCGGTTGGCTCTTCTCGAAATGATCGGGGCGGGCAACGAAGTGTTAAACGGCAACGCCGACATCAACAGCGCGCTTCGCAATGCGGAGGAGAAGGCGAATAAATTAATCGATGAGAAAAAGAAATAACCGGCGGCTTGCCGCCGTGCCGCAAAACGGCCCGGGTTGCGGCGGGAGCGCATTTGTTGTACAGGAACGGAACGGAAGGGACGACGGCACGAGTGCGGAGGAATGATCCATAATCGAAAAAGCCGAGGAGGAGTTTGGATGGCCGACAATCGGGTAAGCCGCAGACAGATGCTGGCTGCGATGGGAGTGGCGGGGGCCGCATCGGTCGGTTTTTTATACGGCAGACCGGCAGAGTCTCATGCATCCGTAATTGAAAGCGTATACTTGGAGTCCAAGAAGAAGCCGAAACACAGTGTCGTCGAGCCCGTTTTATGCTTCCACGACATGATGAGTTTGCTAGGTTTTACGGGAGCGCATGACGGGCAGCAGGTTTCGTTGATCGAATATCGTGCGGGCAGCGGCGCCGGGGGCGGCCTCTTGTATTGGGACCCGGCCATCCCCAAGTCGGCCCATAACGGCGGAACGGTGATAAGTCCGACGGCCGGCTGGGATGGAACGACGGCCGGGCTGCCTTCGTTCCTGAGCGGGAGCGGGGAAACGAATCCGTCCGGCAGCGGCTGCTGGGTCAGGGTGAAGGAACGCGAGCACGAGTTTGTTCCCGAAAGCTTCGGCGCGGTCGGACAAGGCAACGAGCAGGTCATCGTCCAGTCTGTGCTGGATGCGGCCAAGGCTTGGTCCGATCAACAGGCGGGCCGACGTCCGGTTATCGTGTTCGATCGCCTATACACGGTAAACGGCATCCAGGTATACGACGGCTTCGTGCTGCTCGGCCCGGGCGGATTCAAGCGCGACGACGGCGTTATTCCAAGCTCCGCAGTTACGTCGAACAGCGTCGTACTCGGGAACGGGATCAAAGATATCGATATCATCGGTCTGCATGTCGACGGAAACGAGCAGATGCAAGGCGTGATGAGCGATCCGGTCTACCGGCAGGGGGGCAACGCGGGGGCGCTCGGCTATCAGAACATCTACATTATCGGGAAATATGCCAATGCCGATCATGAGATGGGCACCATCCGCATCCAGAATTGCCGGCTCGTCCATTCACCGGGCAACGGAATTGTCGTGAACAACCACAGCCAAGCTTCCTTAACCGGCAATCATATCGAGCGGTGCGGCAAAAACGGGATTTATTTGGCCCAGACGCACGGCTTTAATACGAGTGTAACCGGCAACTACATCCGGGAATGCGGCTTCATCTACGGGGGAGGAATCGGCATCGCGCACGCCCACGTGAACGCGACCGGCAACGTCATCGTAAGCTGTTACGAATACGGCATATTGATCAGCTCGACGGGCGTCGGCGCGAGATGGAATACGGATATTACCGTAGCCTCGAACAATATTAGAGGTGTGAAAAGGCAACTGCTGGACAACAGCGGCGACCCGGATTCGTTCAAGACCAGCTCATTGGGCGTCGGGATCGGTTATACGCAGGTGTTCGTGACCCGGGCGAGCACGCGGCTCAACGTCGCGATTACCGGCAACAGCATAGAAGGAGCCGAAGGAAGCGGCATCGCTTGTATAGGGGCGGCTTACAACGCCGGTTTTTTGCCTCACGGTCTCGTCGTCTCTGCGAATTCCATCTTGCTGTGCGGCGGAGCCGGCTTGAATATCCGCTACTTGCGGGGAGTGAGCTGTACCGGCAATAGAGTTGCGGCGAATTTTTTCGCGGACCTTTATATCGACGACGTAGCGGGTTCCGTCTCCGGCAATACGGTCGTCTGCCGGTACCCCGTGTCTGATCGGGTTGTTCTTCAAGGAATCAAATATGAAGCGAAGAAACGTCACCTGTCCTCAGGCGAAACGAAGCCGGGTGTAAACGCCGACTGCTGGACGGTGATTCAAACGAGCGAAACGCTGCCCGAGTGGCACACCGATGAAGTATACAGTCCGGCGGTCCGTCCTTCCACGTACGCGATCTACTCCGTACATCGTCCGTCCGGCACGGCGATAAGCGGCAAAAGAAACGACCTGCTGCTGGAGCACAATCAGGTGGAAGGGGCGGACAACTCGAACCGTCTCTCGAACGTCAATCTGGTGCGAAAGCTCACAGGCGGGGTGCTGCCGACGGAGCTGCCCGTCCGGGCAGGCGACAGGATCTACTATGATACGCCGGCTTCTGGCGGCAGAGAAGGCCGTATATGTATAACTAAAGGCATCGATACGGCAGCAGCGGCATGGGGGAGCGGCCAAGCCGTCTCTGCCGGTGAGCGCCGGACGGCTGCTGGCAACGTGTACGAAGCGGTCCAGGCCGGAACGACCGGGACGGCCGCTCCGGCTCACACATCAGGCAGCGCGTCCGACGGCGCCGTCGTCTGGAGTTTTATCGATACCGTTGCCGTATTCGAAGAGTTTGGTAAAATCGGAGTTTAAGGACGATAGTCAATTATTGTTGTCCGGTGGTGCTTTCTGAGCGACATATGCTAAAGTGTGAAAGCCTGCGGATCCGGATTAAAGCCAATGCAGGAAGAAGGCAATGTTCGGTGGCGTTCCGAATGCCTTGCTTTTTAGATACTATGTATGCGCTTGTTTTTGAACGGGCTACATTTCGCTCCCTTGCTTTCTTGAAATAATGGTCGTTGAATCGAAAATCGAAGGGATTTTCCTTCTGGGCACTTATTTTGTATGATCCGTAAACGATGTACAGGATAGGGGAGGCCAATCTAGGTGCCTCCCCATCCCATCACCGTCTTTCCCTTTGAGCGCCGATGTGTATACAAGCTTCACATCCGGCTGATTTTTCTTCAGCGCGTCGGCCCACGCAAGCGGAATAATCCCCACTCTTCCGCTCTTTCAATGATTATATCCTCGACAGGATGCGATCCGGGCGTATCCCCCTTCGTTCGGATGAAGGCCGTCGTCCGTCAGAAGCGGCAGCGTCAGCTTCGTAAAGCCGCTTTCTCTGTACAAATCCAGAACCGGAAGCGCGTATTGAAGCCCGATGTCCCGAATCGCTTCCACATAATCGAGTAGTCGGCATCCCGCCGCGTTCACCGATATGGTATCGAAGCCGTCCTTGTCCCGCTGCAGAGGAGTCCATAAATTCAAACGACAGGCGGTGTTGTTCGTCAAAATATGTTCGACAAGTGACCGGTAGGCTCCGTAAAAATTATTAATTTCGTATGAATCAGGGGTTCCGAGCGGTTTATCGAGCCGGAAGTCGTTCGTTCCCGCGAAAATCGTAACATAGTCGAGCCCCGGATCAATTGTTTTGCCGATGTGTACTGTCGCCCCTAAGTCCCGGTCTCCGCCAGCGGTCATCGAGCAGCCGCTCCTGCCAGTTGCCGTAATCGGCTGCGGAACGATTGCCAGAAGTCAACATATCAAGGCGTATCTGGCCAATCATCATGCAGAGATCAAATATTTTTGCGATACCCAAAAGGAACGCGCCGAGAATGCGGTTCGCGATTTCGGCTGCGGCATCGCTGTCGAGGACTACCGGATCATATTGGATGATCCGGACGTCGAGGCAGTCTCAGTCTGCACGCCAAATAACGTACACGCCCTGATTACGATCGACTGCTTGCGTGCGGGTAAGCATGTGCTTTGTGAAAAGCCAGCTGCACGCACGTATGCCGAAGCGCTGGAGATGCAGCGCGCCCAGCAAGAGACCGGGAAGTTACTCCATATCGGGGTCGTCAACCGGTTTCATACCGGGGTGAACCGGATCAAAACGATGATCGAGGGCGGCGATCTTGGCGAGCTGTATCACGTGTATGCGAGCTTTCGGACGCATCGTTCCATTCCAGGACTTGGCGGGGCGTTTACGACGAAGGCGATTGCCGGCGGCGGTACGATGATCGACAGAGGAGTCCACTATCTGGACCTTGTCCTGTATTGCACGGGCGATCCGCGTCCTCTGACCGTTTCCGGTCAAACGTTCAGCAGGCTGGGCAAAGACATCGCCGACTATGCATACGTCCATATGTGGGCCGGACCGTCTATAAGGGACGGGACGTATGATGTCGAAGACTCTGTAACGGCATTGATCAGAACCGATGGACCGACCATTACGCTCCATGGCGCATGGGCGCAAAACATCGGCGTCGAAGAATCATACATCGATTTTATCGGTGACAAAGCAGGGGTTCGCCTGCAGTACGGCAAAGACTTTGTTGTGTACAGCGCGAAAGACGGCTCACTGCTGGAAACGATGCCGAGATATCGCTCGGAAGATATGTTCCAGAGCGAAATCGACAACTTCCTTACCTGTGTGCAAACAGGCGAACGGTCAACGAACAATATCGATTCCGTCATTGTGACATCACATATCATACAGGCAATATATGATTCCTCGGATGCACGACGGGAAATCGTCTTGCAGGAAGACAGCACTACATAGGTATACAGTCATCCCAATTCCTTACAAGGATGAAGCCGATCCGCGATGGTAGAGAGTAAAGACCGAGTCAATAACGGCCTTTACGTAGAGGACCGGGCTTGCGCAGGAATCACGAACAATAAGCTCCCCGTAGATTGAAAGTTTCTAGGGGGCTTATTGTTCGTATTGGATTTTACGTATGATAAAGTCGACCTGTGGCGGGATTGGTTAACGCGGCAACGGTATCGATATAACTCGGATCCCGCAGGCTTTTCTCACACATCCCGGTCCGTAACCGCTCCTGCGGAAGCGGAGGAGACGAGACGGGCGTATTTGAACAAAACGCCGGATGATGCTTTGAGAGGCGGCCTCACCCAGCCGAGGCGCCGTTTCTCCATCTCCTCCGCAGCGACTTGCATCGTCAGTTCCTGCGTGCCGCTGTCGATCGTAACGATGTCCCCGCTGCGCAGAAGCGCGATCGGGCCGCCTTCCTGCGCCTCGGGGGCGACGTGTCCGACGACGAAGCCGTGCGAGCCGCCCGAGAACCGTCCGTCCGTCAGCAGGGCGACCTTGCCTCCGAGCCCTTTGCCTACGATCATCGCCGTAACTGAAAGCATCTCCGGCATGCCCGGGCCGCCCTTCGGCCCGCAATACCGGATAACGAGCACGTCCCCTTCGCGGATATCTCCGTCCATAATGGCGCGGGTCGCCGCCTCCTCGCTGTCGTATACTTTCGATGGACCGGAGAAGCGCAAGCTGCGGATGCCGGACATTTTGGCGACGGCCCCGTCCGGAGCCAGATTGCCGCGAAGCACGACGAGCGGGCCGTCCGGCTTGAGCGGCTCGTCGAACGGCCGGATGACCGTCTGCCCGTCATGCAGCGGCGCCGCATCCGCCAAGTTGTCGGCGAGCGTACGCCCGGTAACGGTCAGGCAATCGCCGTGCAGCAAGCCTTGCGCAAGCAGCAGCTTCATGACGCCGGAGACTCCCCCGACTTCGTTCAGGTCCTGCATCGCATACCGGCCGCTCGGCTTCAGATCCGCCAGATGGGGGACTTTGCGGCGGATGCGCTCGAAATCGTCCAGTGTCAGATCGACCCCGGCCGAGTGGGCGATCGCGAGCAGGTGGAGGAAGGCGTTCGTCGAGCCGCCAAGCGCCATCACGATGGTGATCGCGTTCTCGAACGCCTTTTTCGTCATGATGTCGCGCGGCCGTACGTTGTTCTCCAGCAGGGCGATGACCGCTTGCCCGGCTCTGCCGCACTCCGCCGCCTTGTCCGGTGATATTGCCGGAGTGGACGACGAGCCGGGCAGGCTCATCCCGAGCGCTTCGGCCGCGGCCGCCATCGTATTGGCGGTGTACATGCCCCCGCAGGCGCCAGCGCCCGGACAGACGCTGCATTCGACCTGATGGAGCCGCTCCTCGTCGATCCGGCCTTCGTGATATTCGCCGACCGCCTCGAACGCCGTTACGATGTCCACGCTTTGGCCGTCCAGCTTCCCCGGCTGGATCGTGCCGCCGTAGACGTATACGGCCGGAATGTTCAGCCGGCCGATCGCCATCAGGCAGGCCGGCGTATTTTTATCGCAGCCGCCGATCGCGACCAGACCGTCAAACCGTTCCGCGTTTGAGACCGTCTCGATCGAGTCCGCGATAATTTCCCGGCTCGGCAGCGAGAACAACATCCCCTCATGCCCCATCGAGATTCCGTCGGATACGGTAATCGTGTTGAAGATCAGCGGTGCTCCGCCAAAATCGCGCACTCCTTGCTTCGCTTGGACGGCGAGCCCGTCGATATGCATATTGCACGGGGTCACTTCGCTCCAGGTGCTGGCGACGCCGATCATCGGCTTGCGGAAATCTTCGTCCCGGAAGCCGACGGCCCGCAGCATGGCGCGGTTCGGTACGCGGTTGACGCCTTCGCTGATCACGTGACTGCGTATGCGCAGATCCGGCTTGTTTGGCATGTCGATCATCCTTTCATGGCTTATAGCGGAATGGGGTGCCTCTTATTCGTTTTCCAGCAGTGCGTAAAGCTCCCGCATCGGTCTCAGCAGATTTTGCTTCATCGCCTCGGCCGCCGCCTCAGCATCGCGGTTTTCCAGCGCACGGATCAGCTCTTCGTGTTCGTCAACGGAAGTTAACGTCGCCCCGACCGGCTGCTTCAGAAACACGTACTTGAACCGGCGGATATGAATCTGCAGCGACGAGCTGAACGAGGCGACGTACGGATTGTCGGAAATATCGACGATCAGGTTATGAAACGACTCGTCGGCCTCCATCGCCTGGTACGGCTGGCCGCTGCCGATCGCTTCGCGGAATTGGGCGTTGATTCCGCGAAGCTGCTCCAGCTGGGCGGGGACGATTCGCGGCGCGGCCAGCTCTGCGGCCAGACCGTGCAGGGCGGCGAGCGTCGAATACAGATGCAGAATATCTTCCTTGCGGATCATCGTGACGCGCGTATCTTTCCCCGGATGCATTTCGACAAGGCCTTGAATTTCCAGAAGCTGCAACGCTTCCCGGACCGGCGTCCGGCTGACCCCCAGCGCGTCGGCAAGCTCGGCGTCGATCAGCTTCTCGCCCGGCTGGAACGTACCGTCGATGATCCATCTTTGCAATTGGGATAAAGCCCGCTCCTTGGCGGACATTCGGGCAGGAGCCGAATAATTGTGCGGAATAGGCATTCGGTTATCATCTCCTCTTATATGCAATATATCGCATATGAATATGATATTCAAGGGTGCGGCAAAAGTAAAAATATTTTCAAAACGGTCATCGCCGTTGCTATCGGACACGCCGCCCTCTTTTATACAATGGGACGTACAGACAGCAGGAGAAACATCCGCAGGAACGGGAGGGTGAACAGGTTGCAGCAACAGCCGACCGCCGCAGCTGCAGTTGCGGGGACAAAACCGCAGCGCAGCAAGCAGCAGTGGAAAGAAACATTGACGGGATACGTATTTATAGCGCCGATGCTGATCGGGGTCACCGTCTTGATGATTATGCCGATCCTGGCATCGTTCGTGCTCAGCTTTACCGAATGGAACTTTTTGCTTGGGTTCAAAAAAGTCGAGTTCGTCGGTTTCGCCAATTTCGAGAAATTGTTTGCAGACGACATCTTTTGGAAATCGCTGAAAAATAACCTGATCTTTATTCTCGTCGTACCGATCTCGCTCGCCGTATCGTTGCTGCTGGCAGTAATTATTAACCGGTACGTCTACTTCAAGGACATGTTCAAAGTTATCTACTTCATGCCCTACATCTCGAGCGTCGTAGCCGTCGCGATCGTCTGGCAGGTGCTGTTTCATCCGTCGTTCGGGCCGGTTAACGAGTTTCTGCGCTCGATCGGGATCGCGGACCCGCCGAAATGGATTGCTGACCTTCAATTCGCGCTGCCGAGCGTGATGATGATCATGGTCTGGATCTCGATCGGGTACAATCTGATCATTTACACGGCGGGTTTGCAGTCGATTCCGAAAGACTTCTATGAAGCGGCCGATATCGACGGGGCGAAGGCATGGCATAAATTCCGCTTCATTACGCTTCCGATGCTGTCTCCGACGACCTTTTTCCTGATGATTACAGGCATTATCGGCACGTTCAAAGTATTCGATCTCATCCAGGTGCTCACCAAGGGAGGTCCGGCCGGGTCGACCTCGGTCGTCGTGTATCATCTGTACGAGACGGCGTTCGTTAATCTGAAAATGAGCTACGCATCCACGATGGCTTTGTTCCTGTTCCTCGCTATTTTCGCGGTTACGCTGGTGCAGTGGTGGGGGCAGCGCAAATGGGTGAATTACTAGGAGGGAAGTCATCATGGTCCGACAACTGAGTATCCGCAAGCTGCTAGTTACGATCGTCATGCTGGCGTTCGGTATCGTGTTCTTGCTGCCTTTCGCCTGGATGATCTCCTCGTCGATGAAGCCGGAGACCGAAGTGTTCCAATATCCGATCCGTTGGATTCCGGAAACGTTTCAAGCGGTCAAAAACTACACCGACGTATGGGCCGGACAATATCCGTTTTATTTGTACTATTGGAACTCGATCAAGGTGACGGTCATTACGACGGCTACGTCAGTGCTCGTCTCGTGCATGGCTGCCTATGCGTTCGCCAAGATCCGTTTCGCGGGCAGCGGCGCGATGTTTATGATCGTGCTTGCCACGTATATGATTCCGGCGCAGGCGATTCTCGTTCCGCAATTTATTTTTTACCGCCAGCTCGGCTTGTTCGATACGCATCTCGGACTTGTGCTGCTGAACAGCTTCAGCGTGCTTGGCACGTTTATGCTCCGCCAGTTTTTTATGGGCATCAACAACGAATATATGGAAGCGGCCAAAATCGACGGCGCCGGCCACTGGAAGACGTTTTTCCGCATCGGCATTCCGCTGGTGAAGCCGGCGATCGCCACATACGGTATCCTGCGCTTCATCTGGACGTGGAACGATTACCAGAATCCGCTCATTTTCCTGAAAAGTCCGGACCTGTTCACGCTGCCGCTCGGGATCAAGAAGTTTGCGGACGCCTATGGCGAATTTTACTCGCTGATGATGGCCGCTTCCGTATCGGCGATCTTGCCGCTGCTCCTCATCTTTATCGTCGGGCAGAAGCAGGTGATCGAAGGAATCTCGCTCGGCGGAGTGAAAGGGTAAAAATATTTCGAAACGGGTAAAACGAGTTGGCTTTAACCGGATTCGAGCCATGCTATGATGCATACAGAACCGTGATATGAGCAAACAGGGGGAAAGCACCATGTGGAAAAAACGATTCGCTGCCGTAATGACGACCGTCGTCGCAGCCGGAGCGGTAGCTGCGTGCAGCAGCGGTGATAAAGAGCCGAATCCCGCTTCGACTGACGGGGGAAGCGGTGTTAAAGCGCCGGTAACGGTGCGCTTCCATGCGCAAAACGTAACGTTCGACAAAACGATGATGGCGCCCGTCATCGCCAAGTTCGAGGAGAAATACCCGGGCATCAAAATCGACTATGTCGGCATGACCGAGCCGACCTCGGATGAAGTGACGAAAAAGATCGACCTGCTGGCCGCTTCCGGCGAACCGCTGGACGTGTTCCTGCTGGCGGATGCGCGAAGCTATTCGCAGCGTGCGGCGAACGGCATGCTGGAGCCGCTGAACGGTTTTATCGAGAAGGAAGGCTTCAAATTCACGGACGAATACAAAACGGACACGCTGCTGGACGGCAAATATTACGCCCTTCCCGGAACGTTCACCCAATGGTTCGTCATTATGAACAAAAACCATCTGGACGAAGCGGGCTTGAAAGTGCCGACGATCGACTGGACCTGGGACGATTATTTGGACTATGCGAAAAAGATGACCAAAGGCGAAGGCGCTTCCAAGCGGTACGGCACATATTACCATTCCTGGGCCGACTTCTTCCTGCTGGGCATGTGGAACCAGCCTGGCAAAAACGATATCGTCTGGTCCGACGGCTCGCTGAATATGGATCATCCGGGCGTCCGCAAATCGCTTGAAATCCGCCAGCGCTCCGAGATGGTGGACAAGTCGGCGATTCCTTACGCCGATGCGATCTCGCAGAAGCTTGCGTACCGGCCGCTTTATTTCAACCAGAACGTCAGCATGATGGCGATGGGCTCGTGGATGATCGGAGAGGTGGGCGGCACCGACCAGTTCCCGTCGACGTTCAAAACTGTATTCGCCCCGATGCCGCGGAACGAAAAGTCCGACCCGGCGGGCCATGCGATGTCGTCCTCCAACTATTTGGCCATCGCTTCGACGTCCAAGCATAAAGAAGAAGCGTATAAGTTCATGCGGTTTTTCTCCACGGAAGGCTTGTCGATTATGCAGAAATATATGACCTCCTGGAAAAAGGAAGATTCCGGCAAGCTGCTGGACTCGATTATCCAATCAACGAAAAATCCGGAAAATATCGACAAAGAATCGCTGCTGTACGTGCTCAACAATACGAAGCCGGTTACCCTGCCTCCGGCGCTGCCTTATCAGGCGGAAGTGTATAAAGTGTATCAGGAAGAAGTCGAGAAGCTGCTGCTCGGCCAGCAAGATATTGACAAGTCGATAGCGGCTGCCAAGGAACGGCTGCAGAAGCTCGTAAACGCCAATAAGAAATAAGATTGTCACAAGGGAGCGGAGTTGTCCGCTCTCTTGCTCGGCGTTTCGGGGGTCGTCGTGCTGGCGTTCCTTTGCAGGTTTGATATACTGGTCAGATAGAAGTCACCTGGAGGGTTCACACATCATGATCGGCAACCGGATCAACAGGATCACTCGAAAATGGAAGATGTCGCTTCGGCACAAGCTGCTGGTCACTTCGATTCTATGCCTGATCGTGCCCGTTCTGTTTACGCTGTTTGCGACCCGGTACTTGACCCGGGATGTGCTGCGGGAGCAGGCGGCGACCAATGTCGCCGATTCGCTTGGAGTTGTGGACCGGTATGCGACCAACCTGGTCAACAAGATGATCTATATCACGAACTACTTGCAGTTTGACGCGGACATCTCGGCGATCGTCAGGGAGAACTGGAACGCCTATAAGGCGGGCAGCCCGATGGACGTCGTCTCGCAAGTGGCGAATGTCAAAAAAATGGCGTTAAAGTTGGAAGCGATTTCGTTTCCGAACGAGCGGATGCATATGAGCATCGTGATGCCGAACGGCACCTTTTATACGAATTATCCGACTACGGAGTACGATCCGCGCTCGTTCGAGCGGGAGGCGTGGTATCCGGAGCTGTCCGGACGAAGCGGCTACGATGCGTTCTGGATCGGCATTCATGCCAATTATTTGCAGTATGACAAGACGGAGAACCCTTACGTCATTACGATCGCGAGGCAGATTCGCAACCATAACGGGGAGCTGCTGGCGACGATCATCGTCAGTCTGGGCGAGAAGCACGTCAGCCAAGTGTTCAGCTCGAACGTGTCGAAGCAGGATATATCGCTTATCGATTCCAAGGGGACCGTGCTGTCGCATCGTGAGGTGGAGCGGATCGGCAAGCCGGTGTCGTACCTGCATCTGATGCCCGCGGAGGGGCAGTCGGCGATGGCGACCATCGAAGGGGAGACGTCGCTGCTGTTCCGGCATAAGCTGGCGTACGCCGATTGGGAGCTGGTCAGCACGGTGCCGTACGACGACGCCGTCGGGAAGGTGACGAATGTGCAGCGGACGAATCTGATCGTACAGCTCGTTTCGCTTACTGCCTTTTTGGCGATCCTGATCACGCTGATGAGCCGGCTGACCCAGCCGATGATCCGTCTCGGACGCGTAGCGGCCCAGGTCGAGTCCGGCAAGCTGGAAGTTCGTTCGAACATTAGCGGAAGCGACGAGATCGGCCGGCTCGGCCGGTCGTTCGATCAGATGCTGGACCGGATCGGGGAGATGATCGTCCAGGTGCGCGAGGAGCAGACGCTGAAGCGGAAGGCGGAGCTTGAGATGCTGCAGGCGCAGATCAACCCGCATTTTTTGTTCAACGTGCTGAATTCGATCCGGATGCGGATCATGATGAAGGGCGACGAGGAGAACGCCGCGCTGATCAGCTCGCTGGCGGTTCTGCTGCGGATGACGATCAACCGGAGCAATGAGCTGATCCCGCTCCGGGAAGAGGCGGACACGGTGCTGCATTACGTCAAGCTGATGAATTTCCGTCACAACGAAACGATCGAGCTGGACGTATCGCTGTCGCCCGAATCGCTGCCGGTGACGGTGCCGCGGTTTTTTATGCAGCCGCTGATCGAGAACGCCTTCCTGCACGGACTGGAGCATAACAAGGGAACGATCCGGATTATGGCCTGGTTGTCGAGCGAGCAGCTGCTGGTCCGGATCGAGGACGACGGCAAAGGGATGGACGCCGAACGTTTGCGGGAGCTGCGGGAGAAGCTGGACCGTCCGTCCGGCGATACGTCCCGAAGCGGCGCCGAGCTGACGGGGATCGGCGTGAAAAACGTAGTAGACCGGATGAAGCTGCTGTACGGCGCGGACTTCTCGGTCCATATCGACAGCAGGCCGGGAGCAGGGACGCGTTTTACGCTGCACATTCCCGCGAAGCGGAGAGGGGAGAGCGATACCGATGACGAATCCGAAACCGGCGCGTAACGTGGTGATCGTCGACGACGATGTGCCCGTACTCGATTTTTTGCGGCATGCGATTCCTTGGGACAAGCTGGGTCTGCGGCTGGCCGGCGCGTTCGAGAACGGGGCCAAGGCGTACGAGCATGCGGTGAACGCTGAGCCTCCGGATCTGTTGATTACCGATATCGGGATGCCGCAGATGGACGGCTTGCAGTTGACGGAACGGGTAAAAAAGCTGAAGCCGGACGTGTCCGTCATCATCTTGTCGTGCCACGATGAGTTTAAATACGCCCAGCAGGCGATCAAGCTCGGGGTTGACGATTACGTGCTGAAAGAAACCGTGAGCCCGGCTACGATCGAAGAGCTGCTGCGCACTGTCGTGAAGCGGCTGGAGGAACGGGAAGCTGCTGAGGGAGCGGGGAAAATGCTGGCCTCGGAGGTTCAGTCCGTTCACAATCGTTCGATTCGCAAGGAGCAGTTCATCCGCAGTCTGCTGTACCATCCGATAGCGGATATCGCCGGGTGGCGCGAGCTAGCGTCCGGGTTCGGCATCCGACTCGGCAGCGCGCCCGTCCTGCCGGTGCTGCTCGTCGTCGACAATTATCCGGATGCGAAAGCGCGGTTTGTCTCGGAAGACAACTGCATCTTCGCCGTAGAAAACGTAACGGAAGAGCTGCTTCGCAGCTACGGCGGAGACGTGGCCGCGTTTCGCGTCACCCATCGCGAGCTGCTGCTGCTGTTCGGGCCTGACCCGGGCGTCAGCGGGGGGACGATCGGCAAGTACCGGGTCGAATCGGTGCTGAAACGGATTAGGGATGCGCTCGGATCGTATTTGAAGCTGTCCGTCACTTGCATGATGGGGATCGCTTCCTCCGACCCGCTTCTGCTTCGCTCCGATATGCAGCGGCTGGCGGATGGGCGGACTTCGCGTTTTTATTTGCCGGAGGGCGTTATCGCCGACTGGGCGGAGCCCGTTTTTACGCAGGACGATCTATTCGCCTTGTACCCGCAGGCGCTGGATGAATGCCGCAAGGTCGTGCTGCTTCAGGAGACGGACCGTATCGAGCCGGTCGTCCTCGCTTGGGCGGCCCGGATTCGGGAGGGCGGGTATCCGCCCGAGGCGGTGAAGGAATGGTTTTTGAAGATGGTGCTCGATCTGCATATGAAATTCAAAACGATGGAGCATGTCCCTTCCGCCTACTCCCGGGAGGCGCTGCATCAGACGTTTCTGGAAGCCGAGCGGCTGGACCGTCTGACCCGCTATACGATCGAAGCGATGCGGGAGGCGGCATCCCGGATGGGGGCCATCTACGGCCAGCCGCAGCGGGCGGAAATAGCCGAAGCGCAGCGGTTCGTCGAGCTGAACATTCACCGGAAAATTTCGCTGGAAGAGGTAGCGGACCATCTGCACCTGAATGCCAGCTATTTCAGCCGGCTGTTCAAAAAGGAAACGAATGAGACGTTCGTCGATTTCGTAACCCGGACGAAGATGGAGAAGGCGAAGGAACTGCTCGATTTGTCCCGTTATACGGTCCGCGAGGTGGCCGACCGGCTCGGGTATGACAATAAGAGCTATTTCGTCAAGCTGTTCAAGGCGTTTTGCGGAGTGACCCCGAAGGAATACGGGGGCAAAGGGTGATTGATTTTGCCTCGCCGAGCAGGTGCTGTCTCCGGCGAAAAAACGAATATAACGAAGATGTCCCGTGTAAGGGGGACGGATCTGGAATATGATAGAGAGGGCTGCTGATTGAACAGCGGCTCTTTTGTTTTTGTACAGGGAATGGGCAGTTGGTTTCCTGTTACCGGGGGCTCCCCCAATTCGAAAATGATTTAATCTGGAGCTCAAGCTCCTTATGGAAGGATGGATGTTATATGTTCATGCTGATTGCGGGAAAAGGCGGCTGCGCCTTTGTAGGGGATACAGGGAACAAGTTGGATTGTAGTAGCAACGGAACGGAAATGATCAATACGGCGGAAGCACCGACCATGTATCGCGCTTGATGACGTGGCGGATGCCGCTTCCGTTCATTTCGGGAGGAATCCGCATTGAATATGAAAATGAATACGAATATGAATCGTTTGGGCTGGACGGCTGAAAGAGAACGGCAGTTTCGGGAGACCGCGCAGCCTGGAGACGGATTCGGCCGAGTCGCGCTGGAGCATACCCATATGTACCGGATCTACACGGAACGGGGGGATATGCTGGCGGAGGTGGCTGGCAAGCTGAGACACCAGGCGCAGGGGCGCGGCGATTACCCGGCTGTAGGCGACTGGGTGACGGTCCGGTACCGCGAAGCGGACAACCGGGCGATCATCCATTCGATCTTGCCGCGGACGAGCAAATTTTCGCGGAAGCTGGCCGGCTTCGTGACAGATGAGCAGATCGTGGCGGCTAACGTTGATACGGTTTTTCTGGTTGCTGCGCTGAACCAGGATTTTAACGTAAGGCGGCTGGAGAGGTATCTGATTCTGGCTTGGGAGAGCGGAGCGAATCCGGTCATCGTGCTGACGAAGGCGGACCTGTGCGGTGAAGACGAGAGACGCGGGAAGGCGGCGGAGGCGGAGCACGTCGCGATGGGCGTGCCGATCTATATGATCAGCGCAGCCGAAGGGGAAGGGCTGGACAGACTCGCGCCGTATTTCGGCGAAGGGCAGACGGTCGCTCTGCTCGGGTCGTCGGGTGCAGGGAAGTCGACGCTCGTCAACGCCTTGTACGGCGAAGCGATCATGAATGTGAGGGAGATCCGCGAGGATGACGACAAGGGGCGTCATACGACGACGCACCGCGAGCTCGTGCCGCTGCCGGGCGGCGGCGTCCTGATCGACACGCCGGGCATGCGCGAGCTGCAGCTGTGGCATGCGGACGAGGGGCTCGGCCACGGGTTCCGCGACGTCGAGGAGCTCACGGCGGCGTGCCGATTCGACGACTGCAGCCATGGCAACGAGCCGGGCTGCGCGGTAAAGGAAGCGCTCCGCAGCGGCGCGCTGCCGGCCGATCGCTACGACAGCTACCTGAAGCTGCAGCGGGAGCTTGCCTACTTGGCCCGCAAGGAGGACAAGGCGCTGCAGCTGAAGGAGAAGAAGCGCTGGAAGAAGCTCCACTCGGACATGCGGAAGCATCATTCGTGACGAGCGGTGATGGACAGCGATGAACGGTGATGGATGGTAATGAGTGGTAATGAGTTGTGATTAGTTGTAATTAGCTGTAATTAGTTGTGATGAGTAGTAATGAATGGTGTTTTATGGTAATTAACGGTGATGGAGTGCGGGGAGTGGATGCGGAGGCGTCTTGATCCGACTGCAGGGACCCCGGTGCTTGGCTCGTGCGGGTTGAGTAGACATAAGAGCGATCTGCAGCTCTTATTGTTGGCGTTTGCAAGGTTGGCGGTGGAATAAGAGCTTTTGAAGACTGCTATTTGCGAGCAAACCGCCGGTTCTTCCGGTA
This sequence comes from Paenibacillus sp. MAH-35, assembly GCF_058135425.1. Taxonomy (NCBI): domain Bacteria; kingdom Bacillati; phylum Bacillota; class Bacilli; order Caryophanales; family Paenibacillaceae; genus Paenibacillus; species Paenibacillus sp. MAH-35. Next base: position 199 of record NZ_JBYUPU010000048.1, on the reverse strand, counting down.
AGAGCCCGAAATAAGAGGGGGAAACGTCCTCTATTTCCACAAACGTGCTCGCAATTGGCAAAATAGCAGTCCCAAACGGGACTTTCCTAGTTAGTGTAGTATAAAAGCCGAAATCCATTGCTACAGAAGGGATTTCGGCTTCCATTTTGTATTACCTACGAAAGCATGCGGTATTGACCCAGCTCCAGCTTCTCAAACA
>NZ_JBYUPU010000047.1:0-55854 GCF_058135425.1 Paenibacillus sp. MAH-35 | reverse complement strand
TCGCATCTTCGCAATTATGCTCCTGCTGTAGCTATAAGCACAAAGATGTAAAAGATTTGAAGTTGCGTGAATGGGACTGCCCGGAATGTGGAGCGCATCACGACCGAGACTTTAACGCAAGCCTGAACATTCTTGCCGAAGGCAAAAGACTTCTTGCTGTGTAATCCTTACACGAACTGTCGGAACGACAGGGTTAGCTTGGTGAACTTCTCTTCGTTAGAAGGGACTACCCAAGAATCTCGTGTCTTTTAGTCATGAGAGGTTCAAAGTGTTATGATGAGGTAATAGGCACCTTTTGTTTCTGGGGGGGGTGAGTTCAGATGAACAAGAAACTGGAGCACTATGAATTCATGGAAGGAAGCAGCCCTGGGGAAGGACAGCTGCCATTTTATATTGGAATTCATGCCTATCCAACAACTGTGTTAAATTATCATTCCTTCGTTGAGTTTACTTATATCCTAGATGGAAGCGGTTACCAGAGCATAAATGGAACTCTGCATCGTATGGAGCCGGGCACGATTTCAATCCTGCCTCCCTATCACATTCATCAAATGACGAGCGATAACGGATGTGTGATTCGAAAATACTGCTGCCTGTTCGATATGAACATTTTATTAGGTTCGCCACACGCTTCGGAATGGTCTGAACAACTATATCAGATTGGAACCGCACTTCCGTCATCTATTGCGTTTCGTGGAGAAGAAGCAGCTCTGATGAAAGACCTGTTTGCACGCCTTTTAACGGAATACCGCAATATCGAGCTGCGCGGGCGAAATCATATGATTTGCAATAAACTGTCCGAGGCATTGATCCTGTTTCTGAGAACTGCCGCTGCTGCTGGCGAGCATGCGCCAACGCCGAGTGAACAGGAGGAAGGGAACCCTTTGTTCTGGACGGCTCTTCATTATGTTCATGCGCATTATACGGAGCGATTAACGCTTGATAGGGTAGCGAAGCATCTCCATATCAGCGAAACGTATGTAAGCCGGATGTTCAGAGAAAAAACGGGACGCAGTTTCCTTGAATACGTGCACCAACTTCGTATAGATAGCGCGGCCAGTATGCTGATTACGACGGACAGAACGATTATGGATATTGCATTCGATACAGGTTTTGAATCACCCCGTACTTTTTATCGAGTGTTCAAAGCCATTAGGGGGCAATCGCCAAAAGAATATCGGAATGCTAATTTGTGCAGGCCTGGACTAAGCTAAGTCCAGCCTGTTTTTCATTTTCGCCGCTGCGTGTATTCGTGTCCGAACAGCGAGCGGGCATGCGACAAATAAATGTTGTGGCTGCATCAGAGCGTCTTGCTGGCGGGCGAGGAGGATAGGCACGATATCGCGGCAGGGGTGCGCAAGGTGTTGGCTTCCTTCCGGTAAACCATGCGCATGGGTAGACAAGCGGCAAGCAGGAACGGATCGCAACGACCGTGCCTGCTTGTTTTTTCTGTTGATCTATCGCTCAACAAGCTCGGCCAGCTTTTGGCGGATCGCTGGCTCCGCTGCTTCCGTAAACGGTGAACAAAGACCGAAGTATGAACAGGATCCAACCGGCTCATATCCGCCTTCCCGAAGCTGCCGGGCCGTGGATACATAACCGATCATCCCGTTGCTGTAAGCTACAGGGAGCGTGCGTTTGTCTGACCGATCTTTGATAAACAGACCGTACTCCACGACCATTTCCGCATTCATGGCGAGCAGCGATAGCCCGTCCGCAATATCCATGTGCACCAGGTCAAGCTCTGCCGCAGGCCGCACCAGTTCCGGATGATCCAGCAACAGCTTTGCCCAGCTGCGTACGTGCGGTTCCGCCGATTGGATGTATGCGGCAAGCTCCGGCAATGTAGGGACAGAAGAGAAGGCCAATGGCAGTTTGACGTGCTTCCCTTTTGGCGGGCATGGTTGCAGTTCATGCAAATGGCCGTTCAACACGTTCCTAATGGATTCGTATAACCGCGCTCCAAGCCGCTGAACGTCTGTATCGGTTCCGCTGTAAAAATGATCGTCACGGTACAAAGCCGGGCGTACATCGCCGCAGCACCCTTGGAAGAACAAGGAAACAGCGCCGCCACCCACTTCGCGTTCCAGCTGTTCCATGGCCAGACCGCAATACTCGGATGATACGAAATTGGCGTTCGTCGTCGTCGGATGGCACGTGTAATGGACGATCCATGCTTTTGCTTGTCCCGTTCCGTTGACGAATCGGATCACCGTAACTTCAGGGTCGGTTACTCCCTGCTTATTCGGAGCGGTAACCATCTTACCGTCAACGAACTTCCTGCGGTGGATGCCAATGTCGCAAACCCCGGCTCCGCGCTGTATAGTAACAGGCTCCAAATTTGCCTCGGCAAGTTCAATACCGGCGAGCAGCTTGCGCTTCAACTCTTGAAGATAGCTGTCGTCCGCTGCGCCCAGCGACGGCATGAAGGAACTTGTTTGCGGACCGGAATGGCTGTGCGTGGCGTTGAGAAGGATGTCTTCCGCCCGCATGCCCCAGCGCATTGCCAGTTCCCGCCGCAGCATCTCCGTCAGTTCGGTTGACCACCAGATGAGATCGCCGGCAACAAGCAGACGGTTACGCGCTATTCCCGTTTCCTCGTCTTGCTGCCTAAGGAACAGGGCTTTCGCATAAATCGGGTGGTGCACCCCTTCGAAGACGCCTTTACGGCTGCTGTAACCGGCCAACATTACAGGTGGGCTTGGGGTAATGTCGATTTTACAAGTTCCCAACCAAACGCTCATGTTCGTTTCAACTCCATTATTATATCGTTCAGGAACGATTGCTCGATTCCCTCAGGAGCTATGATAAACTAAACCCGCTTGCAGCGTGTGCCATTTTCAGGATTTGTTGCGCCATTATTTACCACAGTCCGCCAGTAAGGATATGACCCATTGTTTTTTTATTTTGACACGAATATTTTTCGTAATATAGATACAATTTGTGCAGATAAGAAGATCAATTATCACTTTTCAGCGTTTGTAAAATGCGACTTTTTTCGGTTATCTAACCTTGATGAGGGGGTGAAATGTTGAAAGTGAAATGTTTACGAAAGGTCGATGTCAACACGGGACTTCGGCACCGACGAGAAGTTGAAGGCTGAGCTCGCAATGGAGAAAAGCAAGTAAAGGGGAAGGACTCGCTCCGACAATCCAACGAGAGCGGGGAGGGAAACTTCGACTGGGTTAGCCGGATCGCGGTGTACACCGGTTCGGGAATCGAGAGGTTCAACATACCCGATTTCTTTATTATCGGCTTTTTAGGAAACGTTTCCGTTTATTGATTTATCCTCGTTTCAAATTCGTTGAACTGCGGCATGAAAGGCCGCGCATAACCAACATGCAGGAGGGTCTATGTATGAACAAACAAACACGTGCGCTTGTCATCGCGGTATCGGCGGCTCTGATGATGGGCGGTTGCACCGCCAAAAATGAAGAAGAGGGGGGCAAGGCGGCACCCGCAGACGGTCGGGTGAAGCAGGAAGCGCCCCTCGAGCCGGTTACGCTGAAATTTCATCAGCTCGGCACCTATTTTACGCCGGAGGATTTCAAAGTGCTGCTGGCCGATCCGGTTCATAAAAAATATCCGCACATCACGCTCGAAATGATCAATTCCCAGAACGATATGGCCAAACTGCTCGCTATGGGGGAAACGGTCGACTTTCTGGTGACGTATAACGGGCGGCTCGCCCCGCATAAAGATTTGAACGTTCTCGAAGATATAACCCCGCTCGCCAAGAAACATAATTTCGATCTGACCCGCTTCGACCCGGGCGCGCTGGACGCGCTGAAGTCGGCTTCGGATAAAGGCGAGCTGTATGCCCTTCCCTACGCAGTCAATCTAAACGCGCTCTACTACAATAAGGACATCTTCGACAAGTTCGGCGTCGGGTATCCGTCCGACGGTTTAACCTGGGAAAACGCGATCGAGCTCGGCAAAAAAGTCGGCCGCCTGGAAGGGGGCACGCAGTACAGAGGGTTGGAAGTGGACAATTTGGCCCGCCTGCTTTTCCCGCTGTCGCTGAACGTGGTCGATCCGAAGACGGATAAGGCGATGGTGAACAGCGACCCGTACAAAACCGCGTTCGGTATCGGCAAATCAATCTATTCGATACCTGGCAACGACTACAATACGGGGACGGGGGCGATCGACCGCTTCTCCAAAGACCGGAACGTTGCGATGCTAGGAACGGTCAATTTGTTCCTCTCCCTGCGGCAAATGCCGGATCTGAACTGGGATCTCGCTCAGTTCCCAAGCTACAAGGAGAAGCCGAATACGTACGGCATGTACGATCTGCACCTGCTTATTCCGATGAAGATGAGCAAATATAAGGACGATCAGATGCGCGTTATGGAAGTGATGTTCTCCGACGAGGTGCAAACCGCGATGGTGCGCAAAACGGCCCGTATCTCTACGCTGAAAGATCCGAAATACAGCCAGCAGTTCGCCCAGGAAATCCCCGAGCTGAAAGGAAAACGGATCGAAGCCGTATTCAAGAGCAAGCCGGCGCCGGCTATGGCTTTCTCGGTGTACTATTCGAACGCGTATGCACTGCTGAACGCCGAATACGAAGCGATGCTGCAAGAGAAGCAGGATACGAACACCGCGCTGCGGACGGCTGAGGAAAAGATCAACCAGCTTATCAAGACGGAAAAAGGCAAATAAGCCGGATTGTAACCGAAAGCGATTTCATTTTCATTAACCGAAAAATCGGCGTAGATGAGGAGAATAAATAATGACAAGCGCAATTTTAACTGCAATCGGCAAAGCAAAATTAGCCCGTGCAACCTCTGAAAATCAGCTTGAGATTACCCATGTCGCTGTTGGTGATGGCAATGGCTCATATCCTGTTCTGACTGAAAATTTGGTGGTACTGGCAAACGAAGTTTGGCGTGGTACTGCTTCTACTCCAATTCGTGATACGCCGGCACCAAATACATTGATGTTTGAGTCCGCTATTCCACCAGATGTAGGCGGCTTTACCATTCGAGAGATTGCTGTTTTTGACAGATCAGGTGTTATGATTGCAATCGGGCATGTTGACCCTGCACAGCAAAAACCGCTGCCGACGCAGTCAACTGGCATCCCTATGACCGTACGTATCCTTATTCTACTAGCAAATGCTGCTGAAACCAATCTTATTCTTCAAACAGAAAAGATGGAGCGGCAAGCGGGGAAAGGTATGGGGCAGGAACGGCCGGAGGAGCCCGTCACCCATGTAAGCCGCAGAAAGCTGCTAACGGCCTTCGGCATGGCCGGTGCGGCCTTAGCCGCGGGCAGCATATTCCGGGGAACGTCAACGGCTTACGGGGAAGAGGGTTTATCGGTTGCCGGTACCGTATACGAAGGGTCTAACGGCAAGGGCAAAATTCCCCCAGGAATAGCGGCGCTTGTAACCCATAACGAGCTGGCAGGTCTTGATATGGCTGGAGCACATCCAGCGAGCGCGATTTTGGATTCAAGCGGGTTATCGCAGCAGCAGGTTAATGATTGCAATCGCTGTGTTGATTCCATCTCCGACATGCTGGCCATAATTTCACCGGAAAATGGTATGCGTGTTGCTGTAAAAGGTTATCATTCACCCGACTCTTTTATTGAACTTAATCCATATAAGGGCGGTGGTGAATTTGTTTGGGATGCAGCAAGTACATCTACAGCAAATGGCGGTACCGTTTTTCAAGCTTCCGGAATCGCTACCGGTCGATGGATTCGCTTAGATTGCTCTGAAGTTACAGTCGAGATGTTCGGCTCAAAAGGGGATGGCGTCTACGATGATCGACCTTCATTCCAAGCTGCTATTAACTACCTGCACGGGCGCGGCGGCGGTGAGTTAGTTGTTCCCAAGCCTGTAGTAGAGTACCGCTGGAAATCCTATGATGCCACAAACTCCGCATGTTTAGTTATTCCTGCGCCAACACGAAGCATTTACTTAGATCCGATCTCTATTCGCGGTACGGCTAACTTAACGTCTATTAAAGTGGATTTAGGCTCAGGTGTTACCATTGAAGCCGCAATTCTATTAAAGGGCGGCGGTCTGTATAAGAAATTTGAAAACTTATCGATATGGGGCGGGGCAACCGCAACAGCTCCAAATTGTAATTATGTTCTCAAAGGTTCAGACACCTATTACCCGAATATGGCTATCCGCCAATGCCAATTCTATGTGGCGAAGAAAGACTGTGTTCGTCTAGCAACTTATGTGACATTGCTTGAGCAGCTTCAAACGGCTTATTCTCCACGTGGAATTGTTGTCGCAGGACCCGGGGTTAATGATTCAGGTGTATGTACTTCGGTGACCTTAAATAGTTGCTATGCTTTAAACCATACAGAGTTTGGTTACTGGTTCGGTGAGTCCACCTATATGACTTTCAACTCATGTGCAGCAGATCACATCATTAATGACACGGGTAATGGTGTAGCAGCTTATCCGTACTATGTGGATATTGCCCGAGGTGTAGCCTTTAATGGTTGCGGGGCTGAAGGTTCTACTCGCATTATGAAAGTCCGTGTTGCACAAGGGTTGAATATTAATGGTTTTATGACATTATCAATCGGCAACGCCGCAACTCCGCCAGACCACTTAATCCGGATTGACGGCGGTTCTTCTACCACAATCTCAGGGTTATGGAATCATAATAAGCTGGGTGCGACTTATGTATTATCGCTGGGGAATACATTCTCTTCTGAAAGCGTTACCATTCTGGATCAGAGTATTTTTGCTACTGAAGTGACTTATTCATCTAATTGGCGATTTGAAAATCCGATCCGATTCCTATTGAATGACTTTTCCAAAAAGACACAGGATAACACGTTAACAAACACAGGTAATGCCACAACAAACACGACTAATTTAGTAAATTTATCAAAATTAGCTTACGATACGGAGTTAGTTCATGATGTAATTATTCGATTACCGTCAGGAGATTACGAAATAAACGGAACCGTTTATTTGTGTAATTCCAAAACCCGTGGTGTTGGTAGAGTCCGCTTAATTGGACATGCAGATGGAACAAGCAGAATTGTGTTTTCTGGTAATGGGGGGATTGCATTTGGGATTCCAAGCCAACTATCTAGTGTTAACTTCACAGTGGAAAATGTAGAGTTTCACTTGGGGCCATCGATTCAAGTCAGTAATAAAGGCGTAATGTTCTATAAAGCAAATGTAGCATTTACAAATGCAAAAATTACATCAAACGATGGGGCTAAACAATACTATTCTGCCGGTCATGCGACGTTAACTTTGGATAACAACTCAAGAATAATGACGCCGCTGTATGGCGCAATTGAGGTTGCTTACAGTTATAAAGCTGCTGCCGCCCCAACGAACAGCACAAAGTTGCCGGCGGGAACTGTATTTAAAGCGTCCGACCCTAATGCAACTCGCATCGGTTGGATTAATACAGCAGACAATGGTGCAAGCTGGCTTCCTATGGTTGTCACTTAAGATGAAGCCCTTCGGGGCTTTTTTAACAGAATAGAGAGTTATAAGCGAAACAAGAATAGTGGTCGTAAAAAGGATGTCTGAGGATGAATTCCAACTTATATAAAGAGCCTATTCCGTATCAGGATAACATGCTCAACATAAAAATTATTCAGCAGGTTAAGCCTTTTTTCTCCGCGCCTCCGGGAAGCAAGCAGCACTACCACAAAGAGATTGAAATGTTGTATGTTCAAGAAGGCTGCTTGGAGATGGGCATACAAGACGAACATCACAGACTTGATCCCGGGGATATATTGCTGATCGGTTCGTCCCAACCGCATATTACCAAAAGTGTAGTTTCCGAAAGAATGGTTTACTCGATCCTGCATTTCGATCTCCAGTCTTACTACGATCCCAGCATGTTGGTACATTACAGGTATTTCGCCGAAATTGATAGCCCTTTAAGTCACGTTAATGAAATGTTTCGAAAAAATGCAAAATTGCGTAACGATATCGGCCGGGCTGTTCTGGACATTCATCGGGAGATGGAAAGCCGCTCAAGAGGCTACAATATGGCCGTCAGTCTTCTTGTCAAACAGATGCTTCTGAGCATTTTGCGGAGCGATCCGGACGAAGCGGCTCATAGTTACGAACGTCTCCCCGCTTATCCCCTTCATTTGGTACTTGAATATGTGGAGAGACACCTGAAGGATAAAATCGAAATGGAAACAATCAGCAAGATGATGAACTTGAGTTACTCTTATTTCTCCAAATACTTCAAAAGGGTTATGGGACTTTCCTTTATCGAATATGTCGGTATCCGAAGAATCAAACAGGCCGAGCGCCTCCTTCTGACCATGGACGGCAGTATTGCCACCATAGCCGAACAAGTCGGAATCACGAATATCGCTCACTTCTATGAATTGTTCAGACGCTACAACCGTTGTTCCCCGAAAGAATACGCCCAGAAGCTGGCACCGTCGTGCTCTTCGACGAACGATTGAACGGACGGGGAGTTTCCGCAAATGGCATAATACGAAACGAACCTTCGTTCCTTCTTTGGCGGTGGAATCGAAGGTTCTTTGCTTGATAGAAGCGATCGAATACAAGAAGTTAGTCGATCAAGGCAGCTGAACAAAAATGGATAAAAAGTGGACAAAAGCTGCAATATCCAAAACTAGCAAAAAACTCTATTATGGCTTTAACCGGTATTCGTAAGTGCAATGGGCGCCCTGAAGTGTAAGCGTTTCTATCATACCAACGGGGGAGAGATAGTGAGATGGTCAAATTACGCATCGTTTCTTTTATGGCTGCTGTTTTAGTCGTGCCAAGCATACTGATCGCCTGCGGTCAAAACGGGGAAAACGGCAGGGAAACCCAGAACGGGGACGGCCAGCAAGCTGTGCAAAAGACGGAATACAAAGGGGGCCCGGCCGAGCTTCTGGTACTCGATGTAAACTCCGGTACGACAGACGAACAGTTCAAAACATTTTTTGTCGATCCGGTTAAAGCCAAATATCCGCATATCAATCTGGTTCAAACGCGCGACCCGCTAGACAAGCTGCTTGCAGCAGGTACGCCGCCTGATATGGTGCTGGTCAGCAACCCTTCCTTGGCGACCATACTCGATGCCGATATACCGGAAGATTTAACGGCGATGATCAAAACCTACGGCATCGATCTCGGCCGGATGGATCAAGCCGTTGTCCAAGAAATGATGAAGCTTGGCGATCAGAAGGCGTTTTACGGGATGCCGTTCGCCATGAACTACGGAGCGACGGTGTATAATAAAGATATTTTCGATAAGTTCGGAGTTTCTTATCCGAAAGATGTCATGACTTACGAAGAGATGCTGGAGATGGGAAAAAAACTGACCCGCGCCGACGGCGGAACGAATTATATCGGCGTCATGCCGCCCGACCTGAGACAGATGTACTGGCAATACGGCTTGCCCGTGTTCGATAAAACGAAAGGGAAGGCGTCCATCACCTCGGATAAGCACGCCCAAGTGTTTGCGCTGCTCAAGCAGTTTTACTCCATTCCGGGCTATGTACAGGACGGGAAATACAGACATTCGACCGATCTGTTCTTTAAGGAGCAGCGGATGGCCATATTCCCGAACTTGATTGCCGCCTTTAACATTTTTTTCACCAATGCGGGAACGAAGGATGCGTTCAAATGGGATTTGGCCGCCTACCCGAGCTACAGCGATCGGCAAGGAGTCGGTCTGGTAGTCGACTTCCATATGGCGGTCGTCAACAAATCGGGCAATAACAAGGAAGCGGCTTATCAAGTATTGCTCGGCCTGGTGAGCGAGAACGTACAGACGATGCTCAGTAAAGCCGGACGATTGTCGGTCCTGAACGACCCGGGCATCCGAAATGTATACGGGGCGGACAACGATTTGTTTAAGGGGAAAAATTTGCAGGCGATCTTTAAAGTAACCCCGTCGCCGTTGCCGGAAGCATCCAAGTACGATCCAAAAATCAACGGCTTGCTGAACGAGGAAGTAACGAAGAGCGTCGTTATTGACGGAACCGATATCAATACGGCATTGCGAAACGGCGAAGAGAAAGCAAACAAAGAAGTAGTGGATGTTCTCAAATAGATCTACCTGATACCCATACTTCGCCAATAGGAACCGTCCGGGTCCCGGACGGTTCTAATTAATGATTGTTTTAGCTCGCTAAAGCGATAAAACGAACCGAAACATTTTGAAGCAGGGAAAGCTACCTCTTACGCAGGGTCATTCATCGTGGCAATGGCTTCGTTTAGAAGCTTTTGTTATTCCAAAACGACTCTCTCTTCCCCGACATGCAGCAAGTTGTGAAATTCCGCTTCGTCTTCCGGTTCGAAATCGATGCGCCAAGTGCGTGTCTCCGTTCGAAACGTCAAAGGTTTGAGGACGATTAAGCTTTTATCCATTGGGACTTTTGCGGTTTGAAGCCCTTCATATTGAACGGGCTTCCACCCACTCGGAAGCTTCAAGAACAAATTCCCCGCTTCTCCTTTAGGCCGGATGCATACGCCGCTCAAATAGCGTTTGTCCGGATTCCACTCGAGCCGTTCGATTTCGACCCCTCCTTGGGTTACATGCATATCGGTCCCGATCAGCCAAGGATGCGGCCTCGACCTTGTTATTCGAAATACCCGGATCTGATGGGGCGGCACCTCGACCTCGAGCCGGTCTTTGATTTCACCCATATACATCTCGTTCCAAAAATCAAACACGGTGTAGGCAGGGCCGTGCTCCAACTCAAGTTTGTCCAGCGAGAGCTCCATTTTTAAGGTCGTTGGTTCGGTGTTCAAGACGCCGATAACGTTCCATTCGTCCCAGTCCTTCTCGACCTTCAAATTGAATATTTTGGGCCAATCCGGATAGACGGCGTCAAACAAGTCTGCCGGTTTTGCCATCTTGTTGTATGGCGGAAGCGCCTTCTTGATCAGCGCAAGCCGTTCTTCGCCAATGGTCGAAATATCGTCCCCGAGCATCACGGGACCGCCTGACAAAGCAAACATGCTGACCGTGATCATCGCTTCGTTCAAAGGAATAGGCTTATCGATGGTCATCACATTAAAAGCGTCGTTATAATATAACTTCCGATCCGTAAAATAAGTGTTGGCCATTGTGGTCGCTACGGTTCGAATCAGATTCCACGCATTGATTGTATACATGGCAGGGTATTCATTCATCCCTTTTATGAGCGGACGTCCTTCGCCGCAATCGGGGGCCACCCTGACAGCATCGACACAACCGATGTTTTGGAAGGTTGTTCCGGTCGAAGACAAAATATACGCATCCTCGCCGACGGCTTCCCGGATCGTTTTCAAAGCCTCTCTGTACACTTCGGGACCTTTCACCTTGGAGCGGTCGAAATATTCATCATACAGGAAGTGTCCCGGGGTCGAGCCCGATCCCGCATAAAGAAAATCGATCATATAGTACCGGATTCCCAGCTTCTGATAAAATTCAAAGGTTCGCTTCAAAAAGTCAGCCGTATCGGGATGACTTCCATCCAGGCAATAGAAGTCAACCCGTTCGTCAGGCGGCAAATCCCCGGACTTCCCGAACCTCCACCGGGAATAACATTTGACGAACTCTCCTTGCCTTTTTAACAGATGATGCTGGTGTTCTTCGAACAGCGGACTCAACTTGTCCGGTATCCAGAAAGGAGCGACCCAAAAGCCGAGACGTTGTCCATTTTTCGCCAATTTGGACACAAGCCATTCGATATCGTGGGGGAACGTCGTTTGGTTAAATGTCGTCCAGTTTCCCGGCAGCATATGCTTTAAATTGCCGATGCTTACCCAGAAATTCGTGACATCAAACCCTTCGAGTCTCGTCTGGATGGCGGCGGAATTCTCCAGCACAAGTTCTTCGTAGGTTTGTTGGGAGAAGCCGTCCCTCCAAGTCCATCCTCCGAGCCAGCCTACGGACGGTTTCGGGGCTATCCGGGGCTTGTAATAATGACTCACCTTCGTTGCCCAGTTTTCCAAAGACGCGTAAGGATCGAATGACCAATCGCACCCGATCGTTTCGGACTCGATTTCCTGATCCGGCTGAAGCTCATAATCATCGAAGTCGCAGTAACCATCAACATGAATCTTGTTGGGGGACGTGCTGTATGCAATCTCCGTATTGATTCGGTCAAAGGTCATAAAGCTGCAGTTGAATGCAAGTTTATGGGACCGGTTATACAGCAAACCGACAGTTTTGCTCCGGTGACAGCTGTTTTCCGAATAAAGCTTTTTCACAACATTATCGGTCACCCAGGCCGTTTGACAAAGCGCCACCGTTTCCTCGGCTCCCTCGCCAAGATCAATAATGCCGCTCTCGTGCAATAGATGGCATTTCCCGAGCTTAATGGCTGTTTTTCCAACGTTTTTGATCCGGGCTTTCAGGGTCAGGAAGCATTCTTCTTCATAGAACCGGAACGAAATCGCAAACTTCTTCCCCGTACCTGAGGCGCCGCAATCGGCAACAAGCTCCGAGTATCGTCCATGCAAGTCTTTGCCTTGATTGATTTCGACCGAATCGGTTTTCTCCAGACAGCGGATCTGGGAGCCATCTACTTCCCATACGAGCGAAAACGATTCCATCACCAAGCGTTGATCGGCAATCATTGACCATGTTCCTGCAACGGAATCAAATGAAATGACTCCGAATTTGTTACTTAACGGGTATAACATGCCTGCACCTCTTTTTTATGGTTTTTGCGATGGAAGGGCTTCGGCCGATCTCCTTCCTGTTGCTGCAAGCCGCTCCATGCCGCCGAAGATACGATTGAAGCTAAGATGACCCCTTTTTTGTGCGGGATGGCGGGTGCCCTTCCTGTTTTTTTATTATCTCTTGCTGTATGGTGCGGAAACAGCACAGATCGTCTGCTTTTATTGTTATATTGTCTTTGTTTCTCCGTGTGTGACTGCGTGCCCCGGTAGAATGAACCGAGATCTTGCACAAAAGGCAATGCAGCCGCAAATAAATGCAACCAAAACACAACTGGATATAAGCATATATATTGCACGATCGGGTATCCGGGTGGACGAAGAGACGCATCAGCTCTATATCAACGCGGGAGACGTGGAATGGAAGGAAAAGGTGCAGTCGGCGCTGGAGAAGTCGCGGCCGTCGGCGCTTTTGTTCTGCAAACGATTACAAAATATCATGAAAAGCATAGAATTTATACATTGGACGATATAAGGTTTCCGTGATTAAATGAGTTCAGTTCACACAAGAGGCCGGGGCGGGTCGCCTCTCGACGTCCGCCGAAAACATCGCTGGAGCAGGCGCTCGTCGTGCGGGAGCTGCTGGACGCAGTCTATGAATCGTCGGCAACAGGACGTTCGGTGGCTGTTCGCTCTGCCCTGTGATACCATCAATCCGGACGTTTCACGAAGGACGGGACGGGGCTTATACGAGACGTTTGCCCGCTGGAGACGGGACGTACCGCGATTTGGCGGAATGGATCGGCGAGCGGACATCCCTAAGGGGCTGCCGCAAGCAGCCCTTATTAGAACCGAATAAGAGCGGTTCGCAACCTTTATTTTGTCTGAAACTCTAGAAGCTTTTCTTAAAAGCCGGAAAGAATGAGCTTTTCGTGAAACGAAAACTACCCACGCATTCCTACCCGCTGGTCGCACCATTCTTCAAATAAATCGGCGGAACTCCCCAATATTTGCTGAAAGCTTTCGAGAAGTTGCCGGGGTCCTTGAATCCGGTATCGGAGGCAACTTCGTATACTTTACATCCGGCTTCCAGACAGGCGCGTGCATGCAGCATCCGCCGCGACATGACATAGTCCGAGAAGGTTTGGCCGGTTTCCTTGGGGAACAGCCGGCTTAAGTGAAAAGGATGGAGGGCTACGCGACCGGCGAGCGTCTTGAGTCCCAGATCTCCATCGATTTCCTGCTCGACAATCGCGATGATCCCGCGGACCGCCGGATGGGTGGGCCGGCATGGAAGATTACGCGATGCATGTGCGGCATACCGTTCCGACAGACGCTGAAGCAAGCGCTCCCCCTGATCCGGAACAGCGATACCCTGGAGCTGCAGGATGTCGTCCGGGTCCGCTCCGAACACTTCATTAGGTTCCCAGCCGCAGCTTTCGGCCCGGCGTACGATTTGATGGCAGGCATACGACAGGTGAGAGCACCAAGCATCGGAGGACGTTCCCGACATTTTGCCGCGCCACCAGGAAAGCGCCGTCTCCACAGGGTCGGGACCCGGAGCGTCCCCAGCCGGCATTCCCTTCATTCGCTCCTCGTTGGCGCCGGCTTGCGGGCCGCTGAGGGAAAGCTGCCGGCGCGGTTGATTGTCGCCGCCGTCGCTGGTGATGCTGCCGCTGCCGAAGCCGCCGTTCCTGCTGCTGCCACGGACGGCAGGAGCTGCCCTTTTGGCCGAATGATGCGGTACATTCGGAAGGCTCAGCAACAACTCGATCCGGGCGATTTCCTCCTCTTCCGGCGCTTCCTCCAGAAAAAGCCGTACGGCTCCGTTCGGACGGTCGTAACGCCATCCGTAAGACGGATTTGACTTCAGTCGCCGCGTCTGTTCCGTCCGGGGATTGCCGCCCACCGTCACCGCCACAGGTTTCGCGTTCAAATGTACGATCAACTCGTAATTGCGGCCGGCCGGCATGCCGTCGTACGTCCCGGCACGTCTGGCTACTTGCAGAACGACCCGTTCCGGCGTTGCTTCGCATTCGATGCGGGTAACGGCGACCTGACCGTTCTCATAACCGAAAGACACTCCATCGTCTTCATACATCCAAAAAACGCTGTTCCGGTGCGGGTACACCTCCAACGAGACGGTCGTCACCGGAGCTTGCCCGACGTAGTCCATCACCGGCCACATCGGAATAATCGCTCCAGCCCGGACGAACAATAAACCGCCCGCCCGTTCGGGCAGATCGCAATCGAGCCATTGCGGCCCGCTGTATCGTTTCCCGGTCCAGTAATCGATCCATTCGTCTTCGGGCAAGTAGACGCGATTGCCGAACGCGACGACGAGCAAATATTCCCCAAGCATATACTGCTGCCGCAGATTTCTGCACACCGGGTCGTCGCTATAAACGAGCGGCATCGCCCGCATGATCGGCATACCGGTGCGGCTGGCGACGTGTGCGGCGGAATACAGATAAGGGATGAGCCTGTACCGCAGCCGCGCATAGATCTGCAACATGTCGAGCAGGTCGGGTTCCAGATAACTCGGATGCAGGAAATATTGGGAACTGTGAATTCTTGCCCATGGCAGCAAAAATCCGGAGTGGATGCCTTCCTTCGAGATGAGTCTCATATTGGTCGTCGTGTTGGCATGTCCGGATAGGCCGTAATTCATCATATCGGTCACGGCGTGCGGGAGATTGTAGTACGTTCCCGAAGACGTCGCGATATATTGCTGCATTCCGGTGTAGCCCCGCTCAAGATGAATCATCGGCCGTTGTCCGGTATGCTCGCGAAATCCGCGGTACATTTGCTTGCCTGCCAACACGGCGTACAAATTGTGCAGTTGCGCGGAGTTCATTCCGTTCGCCCATAGACGGTCCGGATAGGCAGAGGCCGGACTGCAGACCGACATGACGAATGCGGAGACGCCGTCGTCCACGAACGGTTTCATGTGGTCGTACCACAACGGAAAATCGGCGGCCGGAATCGGAGCAGTCTCTGCCGCATTCCCGGTCGTGCGCCGTTCCTCCTCGGCCGTCACATCGTAAGTACACCTGAGGAACAGCGAAAACTTGAACCCCTTTCTGCGGAGTACACCGAGAAACGTAACTCCACGCACCAGATCGTGGGAGCTCATCGGAAACCGCTCCGCATGCCAGCGCTTGTGAAGAATGTGGTTACCCTTGGATTCCACGGAATCCTCGCTTAAGCCGATCAAGTCGCAAGGGATGCTCAACTGGCGGAACTTCATCGCTTCGTTTACCACTTCCTGCGCGTTCGACAGCTTCCGGCCGCTGTAGTTCAAGCCGTAAGCCCACATAGGTAGCAGCAAGGGCTTACCGGCAACGCCGGTATACCGGTGAAGCAGCTCGGCCAGGCAACCGCCCGCAAACAGAAACAGATCCAATCCGGTTCCTTCACCCGAAATACGGAAGCGGTCTTCATCCGTGCAGCCGATATCGAACGAATGTCTCCGCGTCGTATTCATGAGCAGCGCCCATCCCCGCGTACTCATCATGAACGGAATCGGAGCGCTCGATACGAGATGATCGTCTGCCCAGATGTCGCCCTTCCAGCCTCGGCGGTCGATCGTCCCGGAATCGATGTTGCCTAACCCGTAGCAAGATTCGCCTTCAAATAAAGGAAAGATAAGATCGAATACTTGCGTATTGTGGTTGAACGGCTGCTGCTGTGTGCGGAGCAGCTCCCGTCCGTTGGCCGCAACGAGGCGGAACTGTCCGTCTTCACCGTCGATGTGCAGCTCGGCCGAATCAGACGTTACGACGACCCGGCGGACAGCGGCGGCGGGAACGGACTCCTGGCGGGGACAGCGGATAATGCCGTAACGCACAAGGTCCGGTTCCGCAAACGTGCCATCTTGGTCGAACCGGACACGGAACGTATCCGGAGCGATCGTGTCAATCCGCATAGATCCGCCCGTCCCAAGCGTCATCTGTACCCCCGCATGTTCGTTCATCCCGTTTCCTCCTCTATTAGGACTGTTTGTATCGTGTCTAGGTAATTCCATAATGTTATCGTATCACATGAAAACTTCGTACATGGAACAAATGTTAGGAAAGAACATGAATTTGTTAGGAGGCGCCATGTTTTATTCCATGCATGTCATCTATACTGAGCTTGCAGTCCTATCCGCACACACGCTAAATGATCTGAAGGAGGAACGCCAAATGTCAACAAACAGGAAGCTCGCATCAACCGCGCTATCCGTCGGCCTGGTATCTGCTATGTTGTTAACCGCATGTACAGGAGGAGGGGACCGGACAGACATGCCGGCAGGCGACACCGCCGGTCAAGGCGGTGAAGGGACCGGGCAGACGGCTTCCGATAAGCCGGCAGAAATCGTTTTCTATTCCTCGAACAACAATTCGAAGGAAAGTTTCGATGCGACTTACGGCGACGCTTTGCGCAAAAAGTTTCCCCACTACACGATTTCCTACATCTGGAGCGGAGCGCCCGGCAACAAGCTTCCGGAGCTGCTGGCGTCCAACACCCGCTTCGACGTGTTCATGCAGGCACCCGGCCATTATGAAGCGCAAGCATTTCCCGTCGATATCCAGTATGACATGACCGAGCTCGTGAAGAAGCATCAGGTTGACCTGAACCGGCTCGATGATACTTCGGTGGATTACGTGAAGACTAGCTCCAAAGGACAATTGTACTTTTTGCCGATCCAGCTTGACGCGATGGTGCTTTACTACAACAAATCGTTGTTCGATAAGTTCGGCGTCGAATATCCGACGGACGGGATGACCTGGGAGCAGATGATGGACAAAGCGCGTAAGCTGACGCGTACGGAAGGAGGCATACAATATTACGGATTCTCGACCGATGCGAGCACGATTCAGGGAATGAACCCGCTATCGCTTCCGCTCGCGGATCTGGCAACCGATACGCCGACGATTAACAAAGATGATCGGTGGAAACGCTTTTTTGAGCGATTTTACGATGAGCCTAGGAAGATGCCCGGTTATCTGGAAGCGATCAAGCAGGCGAAGGGAATACCGACGCTGCAACATTTCGTCAATAATCAAAATGTCGCGATGTTCGCTTATCAGTCGGGTTTAATCAACGTATGGACGGAGCAATTGAAAGCATTGAATTGGGATATCGTCTCTTTGCCGACGTTCCCTGAGCAGAGCAATACGGGCAGCATGGCCACGCCGCAATTGTTCGGGATCACGAAAATGGCTAAAGACAAAGATGCCGCGATGAACGCTCTCCATTATTTGCTCTCGGACGAGTTTCAGGCGGAGCTGGCGCGCAAGGGAATCGTGCCGGTGCTGAAAAACGGGACGATCAAGGATCAGCTTGGCAAGCAGTCCGTATACGCCGACCGCAATTGGAAGGCGTTGTTCGTCAACAAGTTCGCTCCGCTTGCCGGCCGACCTGCCTATTATTCGCAGCTCAATTCCATCTATATCAAATACTTCAAACAAGCGGCCCTGGACGAAACCGACCTCAACAGCGCGCTGCGTCTGGCGGAGGAAGAAGCGGTCAAGGCGATTGCCGCCTTCAAAGCAGGAACCCAATAGTAAAGATGCCAACCGATCAGGAGTGACCGGATGGAAAAGAAAAGGTGTCACCGCGTTCACTTTCTTGTCGCGTTATCACCCGTCATTTGCAGCTAGTCTGGATTGAAACGAAAAGGAGCTTACCATGACGATTTCCCAGCTGGAAAACTTGCATTTCCCGTTCTACGACGTCAAAGACCAACTGAAGCGGGTTGTCTACGAGCAGTCCCGGCAAGCGTTCGCTGCCGGCGATAGGGCGCGGGACGCCATTCTTACGAAGGATCAGCTGGTTCGGCGTCAGCAGGATGTCCGCGAGACGTTTGCCGCCTCGATTGGCGGCATTCCTTATACAGACGCACCGCTGCATGCAACGAGCACAGGAATCGAGACCGAGGACTGCTATTCGATCGATAAAATCGTGTTTCAATCGCGTCCTCACGTGTATGTCACGGGGAACTTGTACGTTCCGCACAGCGTCGCCGATTCGCATGCGACAACCGGCTCGACACATGCAGCGGTCTTATTTCTCAGCGGTCATAATCCCGAAGCGAAGCACTCGAAACGTTATCATACCGTCTGCCAATATCTTGTGCGCGCAGGGCTAATCGTGTTCGCGATGGACCCGCTTGGACAAGGGGAACGTTTCCATTACCGCTCGGGCGAGCACAGGCTCCTTACCGAAAGCTACGAGCACGAACATCCGGGAACCCAGTGCTGGCCGTTGGGCGACAGCCTGGCCCGGTATTTCGTGCATGACGCGATGCGGGCGGTCGACTACATGTGCACGCGCCCCGAAATCGATCCGGAGCGCATCGGAGTGACAGGCAGCTCAGGCGGCGGAACGCAGACCGCGATGCTGATGATGGCTGATCCACGCATTGCCGCCGCAGCGCCGGGGACGTATATAACGAGCCGCGAATCGTATCTGTATGCGGGCCAGCCGCAGGATGCGGAGCAGATATGGCCGGGCTTCTCAGCCGCCGGACTGGATCACGAAGACATGCTGCTCGCGATGGCTCCGCGTCCGGTAGCGATACTGGCGGTTAATTACGATATTTTCCCGATTGAAGGAACACGTCGCACGGTCGCACGGACGAAGCGGTTCTGGGACATGTACGGGTGCGCGGATCGGCTGGAGCTGATTGAAGACCCGCATGTCCATATGTATACCGACAAGCTGGCGCAAAGCGCCGCGCGATTTTTCACCCGGCACTTGATGCAGCGGTCTGGCGAGTCCGAAGCAGCCGCCATTCGCGTAGTCCCGCCATCGCGGCTGCTCTGCACGCCGGCCGGACAGGTGATGCATACGTATCCGGATGCGCGCTCCATCCACGACGAACTCGTCGCTCGATCTCAGGAGCTGGCTCGGCAGCGTGGGCGGCAGAACGACGAGGAACGCAAGGCGTCAACCCGCGAATGGCTGCTGGAGCAAATCGTGCGCGGCAGGCGGTTCTGCGACCCAAACACGCGCCACTTGTCTCATTTCCAGTTGGATGAGATGCGAGTGTTCCAACTGCTCTGGTGGTCGCAGGAGGGTATCATGAACCATGGATATTTGTTTCGCCGGCACGACCGGATGAGAGATACGCTCCCCGCAACGGTTGCGGTGTGGAGCGGCGGCACGACGGCGCTGCGTCCGCATCTCGATTGGATACGCAGCGCATGCGCGGCAGGAAGAGCCGTTTTCCTTGTCGACATGTCCGGCGTCGGACTGTTGGAACCGTACCCGTTTTATGCGGATGACGCCCGGCTGCCCTACGGAACATTATCCAAGCTGACGACCGATCTGCTCTTTTTGGGCGACAGCCTGGCCGCGATGCGGCTGCATGATTTGCGCCGGGCGATCGATGTGCTGTGCGAACTGCCGTCGATTGACGCAACCGATTTGCATCTGTACAGCTATGGCCGCTACAACGTTTATACCGAGCTAATCGGCTGGCTCGACGACCGTGTCCGGCAGTTCCGGATGGACAACCCGCTTCATTCGTTGTCGCAGTTCGTGGAATCGGAATATTACGACCAGTACGATGCGATGGGGCTGCTGCTGCCCGGTTTGCTCCGTCACGCGGATTTGCCCGATATCCGCCGATGGGCGAATGTTTCATATAATTTTTCGGGACAAGAATAGGTTCGTTGTAATGGATCAAGCAAAATGAAGCCCATCACGAAAAGTGAAGGGCTCGTTTTGCCTTATCTGATTTCCACAATCCGATTGATATCCGTTCCTTCCGTATTTTGGCCCAGCAGTCTGCGGAATAAAAATTTCACCATCTTGAACTTGTTGCCGGAATCCCAATACTCGGCGGTTTCGGCTTTGACCTTGATCAGCACCAGATTCGGATCGTCATAGGTGGTTTCCAGTAATTCCTCATAGGCCGGGCTCCAAAATTGTTTGACCTTCTCGGGGCTTTCCACGAGCTCGGCTTCGCCGCGAATGGAGACGAACGATTGTCCCGCATACGACACATTGACTTGCCGGTTTCGAAGCAATTCATGGAATTTGCCCGTATCTTTTTTGGTCAGAAACCAGAGGTCTCCATCGAATTCGACTTCCTGGGTTTTCATAGGGCGCGAGACGAGCCCCTCATCCGATACGGTCGTCAGCATCGCCGTGTTGATGCCTTTGATCAATTCCTTTACGGTTTCGATTGCTTCCTGGTTATGTGTGGCCGGATCCATCGTTCAGTTCCCCTTTCAATCCTTTTTCAGTTTTAGTATGCACACGTTACGCCTTGACAATCCTTGGGATTTTCGTAATTTCGCTGCTGTACAAATCGAGGTTGCCCGGTTAGATTTCCCTTATAATGAAGAACACGCCCCCAAAGGCCGGGAGCGCATAGCAAACTTGCACGTATTAAGTGACTTCAAAATTCAACTCCACCATATGCTCTCGTTCGTTATGCGGCTGGAAGCCGCTGTTCGGATATGGCGCTGCGACCGACTTCCAGAACGACTGTGCGGGTAAGTTATTGTCGCACGTTTGGATCGTCCAGTTGCCTTTGAACGTCGTGAAAATATGGGCAGCCAATTTCTGGCCGACGCCTTGCCGTCTGTATTTCTTCAATATGCAATATTCGCCGATCGAATAGATGTTGCTGTTGTCGGGACGCTTGTCGTATACACGGACCAAAGCAAAGCCGGCCAGCTTGCCGGAAACCCGGACGAGAAACGGATAACGGTCCGGGTCCGTCCAGTAGTGATCCAAAAATTTGTATCCGTATAAGCCGTGGTCATCGACATCATACCCGTCATATTCACTGTAATCGTATTGGGCTAGCTCCATTAAATTGCGCAGGATGGACTTTTCCTCATAAGCAGCAAGCTGGATTTCAATCTCCATTCACGATCCGCTCTCCCTTCGCTTGTACCGATACCCGAATTGTAGCACGTTAACAACCGTTTCCCCTATGAATCTATCGTTAAAACGGTTCTTTCCACATGAAATCCTCGCAAGGATCATCCGGGTATTGCTATTTATGGATTGCTCTAATTTGGTGTTTATGGATGTTTTCATTCACTCCAATGGCTGATAAACTTACGTCATAGTTGAATCCAATAGGAGTGATACCCATGAATGGAGTACGTTACAAGATCAGAGAAGTGTTGGACAAGGACAAGATTGAGACGTTTTTGCAGCAGGCTCGAATCGGGAATCTAGGTATGGTTGATGGTCACCGGCCGTATGTGGTTCCTCTCAATTTTGTATGGACGAACGGGAAGCTTTATTTCCATGGAGCTACCGGAGGGAGACGAAATCAGGTTATGGCAGCGAATCCGGAGGTCTGTTTCACGGTTTGCGAAGAATACGGAACGATTACCGATCCGGTGCCGGCCAAGACTGATACCGCCTACATGAGTGTGATGATTTTTGGTCAAGCCGAGCCTGTCGCCGATCTGGACGAAGCTACTCACATGCTGCAAGAAATGATTCACAAGTATGTACCCGGTTACTACAAACGGCCGTTGCCCCAGCAGCATGTGGACAAATACCGGTCGGCTGTTTTCGGCGGTCCGGTCCAAGTATACCGGATTGATCCGTATCACATCACCGCCAAAGAAAATCCGATTGAAGCGGACAAGATGTTCGAACCGGGAAAAACCGTTTAGCGGTTCTGAAGTGCGATTCCGACCGGTTTCTTGAAGGAGCCGGTGTGTACGCTATATAGCGGAACAGAAGGAGGGCGGGAGACATGAGCCATCTGGTGGAAGCGAATCTCCGAACCGTCAGGCGGCAGATGGAATTGGCTTGCCAAGCTTCAGGACGCAAGATCGAGGACGTGCAGTTGCTGCTCGCGACCAAAACCGTACCGCTGGAAAAATTGCAAATGGCGATCCAAGCGGGTGAGACTTTGTTTGGGGAAAACAAAGCGCAAGAACTCCGGGACAAATTTCCGCTGATGCAGCAGTATGATCAGGTGGAATGGCATTTTATCGGACATCTGCAGACGAATAAAGTGAAGGACGTTGTCAAATATGTAACGCTCATTCATTCAGTGGACCGTTTGAAATTGGGCCAGGCGCTGCACCAGCAACTGATCAAAGAAAACAAATCCATGGACATTCTGGTCCAAGTCAATACGTCCTATGAAGCAAGCAAATTTGGCGCTCCTCCGGAAGTGGCACTGGAGCTGGTGGAGCAGCTGTCCCGGTTCGAAACGTTAAACGTGAAAGGTTTAATGACAATTGGAAAACTGAACGCTACCAACGACGAGACCAGGCACTGCTTCCGGTTGTTGAAATTGATTCAAGCCCAGGTCCGCGAGAAACAGTTTCCGCGTGTAGAAATGGGCGTCCTCTCAATGGGCATGTCCGGCGATTTCCAGGTAGCCATCGAAGAAGGAGCTACGCTCATCCGCGTAGGGACAAGCGTATTCGGCCCGCGTTATTTGCCGGACAGCTATTACTGGAACGAAAACATGCGTCAGGACGAGTAGGAGAGAAGCAGGGAGCACTTACCGATACAACCTCCACAATGTAAACAAGAGTCAGCCCGGCGGGATGCTTATCCTAGCATCCCGGCCAGGCGATAAATCCCTTCCTCGATCGCTGTCTCATCGACTTTTGCAAACCCCAATACCCATCCCTTTCGGTCGCTTTCCAAACAATACTTGCTAAGCGGATATACCCGGATTCCTTGTTCGAGCGCCAAGCTCGTCACTGCTTCTTCGTTTATCGCCTCATTTGCCTCCAGCAGCATATGCAAGCCCGTTTCTACGCCGCTTAGCGTAAAGCGTTCGCTCAAACCTGTCGCGATGATGGCCTTCGTCATGGCTTCGTGTCTGCGCCGGTATACATTTCGAACCCGTCTCATATGGCGCATGAAATGACCGTGCTCGATAAAGTGGGCCAGCGTGACTTGCTCCATAATCGGAAGATGCCGGTAGGTCAGTTCCTGGACACGGGCCAGCTGACGAACGGCGTCCTGGGGACCTACGATAGCCGATATCCGGATACCGGGAGCAATCATTTTGGAAAAGCTCATCATATACAACGTATTCTGCGGCCGCTGGCTGAACAAGGTGGGAAGCGGGTCGCCGCGATAGCGGAATTCGCTGTCGTAATCGTCTTCAATGATCCAGAACCGCTGCTCGGCGGCCCGGTGCAGCAATTGCTGCTTGCGGGGTTCCGCCATCACGACTCCAACCGCGCACTGATGCGAGGGTGTCACATATACAAGTTTGGACTGAGGGGGGATACGGTCTACGCACAGCCCGTAGTTGTCGACCGGTACGGCGGCCACGTGCATACGCCGGTACTTCATCGCCATCCAGGCGGCAGGGAATCCGGGATCTTCGACCGCAACCGTGTCTCCTTCCTGCAAAAGGGCTTGAGCGATCAAATCGAGACTATGCTGCGCGCCTGAAGTTAACAGGATTTGATCGACACTCACATGGACGCCCCGTTCCAGCGACAAATACCGTTGGATCTGTTCACGAAGCGGCAGAAATCCATAAGGGTTGCCGTAAGACCAGCTGTCCAGGTCGGTTGCTGCGGAGGCTTGGATGAAGGAATGTCTCCAGTTTTTTTGAAAAGGCTCGTCCAAATAAGGCTCATGCGGGCTGAAATCGATATCTACGCATTGCTTCCCTTTATCTCCGAACCAGCTGTGCAAATGGCCTACTGCAGCGTCCAATAAAGGCAAATCGGGCGGACGCGGGCCTAGGGGCGCAGCCTCCTCCGCAGGACGAGCCGAATAAGTCCATTCGCTGACTCGGGTCCCGCCGCGACGAGAGGTTACGGTATATCCGCGGCTAAATAATTCCTCATACACAATCTGTATCGTTGAACGGGATACGCCGATTAATAGAGCAAGTTCGCGGGAGGGGAGCAGCAATTCGCCCGGCGGCCAATTTCCGGTTGTAATGTTATGGATCGCTTGGTCGAGGAGCTGCTGCCAGATGGGGCGTTCGTCGTCCCGGTTTACTTGTAACATCGTGCCGCCTCCAATGGTTCGCTGGAACTATGGATTGTTCTTCATCGTGATTATAGAAGTTTAATAACCATCCATTGAACCATATCCTATCATGGCAATAATTGCTTTGCAAAGGTGCGAGCGGCGTAACGCGGCTGTTTGCCCATCCGCTTACTGGTCTTGCTCGAATTCCCTTGACCGGAACATGTCGGAAGGCGGCATTCCGTAGAAAGACGTAAACTGCCTTGTAAAATAATGAATCGACGTGTACCCGAGCGCTTCCGCGGCTGCGGTTACGGTCATATTGCTTTCCAGCAGCAGGATGCGGGCTCTATTCATTTTGGCTTTCAGCCCATATTGCTGCGGTGACAGTCCGGTTTCTTTTTTGAATAACGCTTGGAAATGGGATCTGCGAAGTTTGCATGTGCGGCACCACTTTTCGATATCGATTCGGCGTTCCGGGTATTGTTCCATTTGCTCCATGACGGCAATGATCCTCAAATCGACGGATGGCCTGGAATCGGTAAGCTGATGCCAATGGAGCAGCCATCCTTTCAATAAGGAAACGGCTGCTTCGTCCCGGTATTGCGTCATCCGATCGTACATTTGTACAACATGACAGAACAAGTCGGCGCACTGCGGGTAAGATGCACGGCATTAACAGGGACGACGAAATTGGAAATCGCAACAGGTGAAATGATAATGATCATTACGCCCGCCACCAGACCGGCTTGTGTCGCGGCCTCTCCCAAAATAAGACCTCCGACGGTTGTCGCTGCGGGGCTGATCGTTTTGGGAAGCCGAATGCTTGCCTCGATCAGAAATTCCGTCATAATCAGCATGAACATGATCTCGATATACGAGGGGAACGGAACGGACATCCGGCTGCCCGCAACCAGGAGAGCGAATTGAACCTTTAACAGATCCGGTGAATACGAGAAAATGGCAATAAACAAGGCCGGAAGCACTAAGGTGTTCGCGTGCGATGTAACGGATCAGCACCAGAAATTGACTGATGATCGGCATCGGGACAGGGTCGTCCATGGATTTGAAAAAATCAAAAAAGGTAGCGGGTCCGATTAGCGCCTACGACGATCCTTCCAGCAAAATGACAATTTTGCCTTCCGCCAAATTTTTCACGAGATGGGTGATAACGGGGTATGGATGGCAGAGTGGTACAAGAGATAACAGGCGGAGGAACCACCGAAGGATGAAAAATCCAGCAGGGTGGTTCTATGTTTCTTCCGTTTTCTGTGCCATCATTATAGTGGGAGGGCGATAAAGGATGTTCCAGGATTTCAAGCTCGTCGGCGGCCGTCCCGCGGCGATCCAAGTGAAAGAATACGTCAAACGTTTAATCATAAAAGGATCGCTCCAGTCCGGTCAGAAGCTGCCCTCCACACGGGAAATGGGCGTTCTGCTCAAGGTGAGCCGCAATACGGTCATTGCGGCCTATGAAGGTTTGGAGGATGACGGATTTACGTATGCGATTCCCGGCAAAGGCAGTTATGTGGCCGCAATGGGAGGCTCGCCGGCCCCGGATCAAGGAAGAGCTGACGAGTCCGCCGTCTGGCGGATCGACTGGAAAGCTAAAATGAACGAGTATGCAGTATCGGCCGTTGAGCTGGATCTGATGAAGATGGGCATTCGCGCAGGAAAAGGAACGATCTCGTTTACAAGCATCGCTCCGGATGAGCAGCTGTTCGATCTGGGAGATGTCAAGCGGGCTTTTATGGACCGGATGGCCATCGAAGGACAGGTGCTGCTCAATTACGGGTACGCCAAGGGCTACAAGCCCTTGATCGAATATCTGATGCGTTATATGGAGAATAAGGGCGTCGATAGTAGCGGCAAGGATATGCTGATCACAAGCGGGTTTACCGAAGGTTTTGACTTGGCGCTGTCGGCGCTTCGTCCTACGGGGCGCAGAGGGGCGGCCATTTGTGAAAATCCGACTCATCATACGGCGATCAAAAATTTGAAGCTGCACGGGTTTGAGATTACCGGCATTCCGATGGAGCGCGACGGTATCGATGTCGAACAGCTGGAAGCGGTATTGCAAAAGTCAACCCGCTTCGACCTGGCTTATTTGACTCCTTCTTATCATAATCCGACAGGCATTGTCATGTCGCCTGAGAAGCGCATCGCCGTTATGAAAGTATTAACGCGTTACCGGATTCCGGTCATCGAGGACGGATTCAACGAGGAGCTGCGTTACTCGGGAGCGCATGTTGCGCCGTTGCTGGCGACAGCAGGGCGAGGGAACGGAGTCGTCTATATCGGCAGCTTCTCCAAGGTGCTGTTCCCTGGCTTGCGAGTCGGCTGGGTGCTTGGAGACCGGGCGCTGATCGACCATCTGGAGAGTATGAAGCGCGCGCGCACCATTCATACCTCAACCATCGATCAATCGATCTTATTTCAATATTTGCTCAATGGGAATTTCGATAAATATGTGAAAAAAGCACGTATGGAATATAAACGCAAATACGAGCTGACGAAGTCATGCTGCGCAGCTCATCTTCCCGAAGCGCAGCGGTCCGGCGACGGGGGCCTGCATCTGTTTCTTACCTTCCCTCTGCACGTAGATACACGCCAGCTGCTGGAAGCCTGCACGGAACAGGGTGTTATTTTCACGCCGGGAGACAAGTTTTTTATCCGGGAAGGCGAAGGGACGAACACATTGCGGTTAGGTTTTTCGCGGGTAACGGACGAACAGATCGAACGGGGAATTCGTATCATCGGCGAACAGGCGCGGAGATTTCTCCGACATAACGTTAAGTAACGCGCTGCAGTGACGGCAAGGTTATGAAGAAGCCTTTAGGGAGCGGGAACAGGAATAGGGGAGGGTTCAGCATGTTAAGCGAGAAAAGCACAGGCCGTTTTTTATCCTCGCGCGTCCGGGATATTCGGCCGTCGGGAATTCGCGCTTTTTTTGATCTCAATACAGCAGGCGGGGATACGATCTCCCTTGGAGTCGGCGAGCCGGATTTCGTTACGCCGGAGCAGGTTCGTGAAGCGTGCATCCGGGCATTGCGCGAAGGGCAGACGAAGTATACCTCGAATGCCGGCTTGATGGAGCTGCGGGAGGAGATTTCGGCTTATTTGGCTGGCAGCTTCGCCATTTCTTACGACCCGGTGCAGGAAATCATCGTGACGATGGGGAGCAGCGAAGCCGTCGACCTGGCATTGCGGGCCGTGATCGACCCGGGTGATGAGGTGCTGATTCCGGCGCCAAGCTACATTGCCTATGAACCGATCACTCATCTGCATGGCGGCACGATCGTGGAGGTGGCGGCTTCGGCAGAGGAACAGTTCAAGCTGACTCCGCAAGGGCTGCAAGCGGCGATCACGCCTCGATCCAAAGTGCTGATGATCAATTATCCGTGCAATCCGACCGGAACCGTGATGACCGAGCAGGACTGGCTCCCGATCGTAAAGCTCATCATTCAACATAATCTGGTTGTCATTTCGGATGAAGTGTACGCCGAACTGACTTTCGGGAAAAAACATGTCAGCATCGCCGCTTTGCCGGGTATGAAGGAGCGTACGATTGTCATCAGCGGGTTCTCCAAAGCGTTCGCGATGACAGGCTGGCGGATCGGTTACGCTTGCGGCCCGCGCGAGTTGATCGCCGGTATGCTGAAAATCCACCAGTACACGGCCATGTGCGCGCCTACTCTGGCCCAGATCGCCGCCCTGGAATCGCTCCGTCACGGACTGGCCGCCAAAGATGAGATGATGGCGAGCTATAATACGCGCCGCAAGCTGTTTGTAGCCGGATTGAATGCAATCGGGCTGACCTGTCACGAGCCTGAGGGAGCTTTTTACGCGTTTCCCTCCATAACGTCTACCGGGATGTCATCCGAGCAATTCGCTCTTCGGCTGCTGGAGGAAGCGAAGGTGGCGGTCGTGCCGGGACATGTATTCGGAACGGGCGGTGAAGGCTTTGTCCGCTGCTCTTACGCCACCTCGCTCGACGATTTGGAGAAGGCGCTGGAGCGGATGGGGAAATTTTTGCAGGTGATGCAGCCGGTCGGATGAAAGGATAAGCGGCCGTTTGGACTTCTGCCCTGCTTGTAACGGGGGGAACCAATAAGAGCAGTTTGTACTCGGTTTGTACCCGTTATTTTGAGCAAAACCCGCTCGGATGGGGATATAGGAGCGGTTTGGAGCTGCTATTTTCCGCGAAAAGGGTACACTCCCCGTCTGCTGGCTGAAATAAGGGGTGCAAACCGCCTCTATTCGTCTCGACCGTCCTCATTTGCCATAAATAACGGGTGCACAGAGCCTCTTATTTTGTTATAGAGACGAACGTATTCGGCTTTCGGCGAGACGGAATACGTAATACGGAATACGTAATACGAGATACGTACGACTCTCAAAGAAAAGAAGCTCAGGGGCCGCATCGGAAGCCGAGTTGTTCCCCCAAACCTTATCCAATAGCGGTGGAGCGAAGGGGCCCATTCTCTCCTACGCACCAACGTGTCGGTTTGCACGCAAAGAACCGTCCGGACGTTTCCGGACGGTTTTACTTATCTACTTTTGCGGGACCGCTGCTTCCGCAGCTTGGGCCATCGATGCGGCGGGACGTGCTGCAGCATCGCGAGAAAGAGCTCCCCCCACTGTTGCTCACACAAGCAACAGACCGGCCGGCTCCGGTCGATGTTCAACGCTCTCGTCAATCGCGTCAATTGCGGAGGAGTGAACACGCCGGCCAGAGATTCGTCCAACGGTAACGCCGGATAACGAAGACTATAAGCGGCCAAGGCGAGAAACCGTTCCTGGTGGTGCGGAGGTACGATCGGCTCGATAATTCTGCTGATGGTTACAACGGCGGAATCCACGCGAGGCGGCGGGGAAAAGTGGTTGGGCGATACGGTTCGTACAAGCCGGATCTCGTACCACATTCTCCAGGCGAGAATACGCGGGTTGGCAATCGGAGACGCCGTGAACCGTTTGGCCGCTCCTTTCTCCATGAGAAGCACGGCCCGCTTTAGCTTGACCGTCTTCGGCTCGCCGAGCAACTTGGCAACGATCGGAGTAGTGATGGAGTAAGGAATATTGGCGACAACGCAAAACGGTTCTTTCGGGAGCGCCATTTGCAAAAAATCCATTTGTTTGATTCGGACATTCGGATAATCGTTCAGCTTGCTCGACAGATGATCTGCGTACAGCGGATCATTCTCAACGGCCAGTACACTGGCCGCTTTCGCCGCCAGAGGGAAAGTAATCGCTCCGCGTCCCGCGCCAATCTCCAGGACGGTATCACTTCGAGTCAGTTTCGCCAGATCGATCATCTGGCGGATAAGCGGTTGATGAACAAGCAAGTGTTGAGCGGAAAAATTGGACACCAAAAACACCCCATTCATTCGGTTTGGTGAATGAAAAAGGCACAGTTCAAATAAGCCCGATCCTTTCGTTCAAAAAGTAAAGGAAAGGGTATACTTGGTCTGTACCTGTCATCTCCATATGCGAATGAATGCGATGCAAAACACGTGCCAAAACCTCCTTGGATGATCCCGATTGAGGATCGATCTGCTACACCGCCATTATATCAGCCCCGAGGTCCAAAGCCTAATCCAACCTTGACTAAAACCGTTCTTTCCAAAAATGAGCTTCTCCCGGATCGTGGAGGCAATGTGGTACACTATTCTTACGAGTCGGGCGTTACGATACAGGGTATCCATTCGGCCAAAAGGAAGGAAGGTTAATCAATGAACCTGGAAATGGTGATGCAGGAGCTGGAGGCACTCGGCAAGGAACGAACGAAAAAAATCTATATGTCCAACGGCGCGCACGAACCGCTTTTCGGCGTAGCTACGGGCGAGATGAAACCGATCGCCAAGAAAATCAAAATCAATCAGCCTTTGGCTGAACAGTTATACAGCACGGGCAACTATGACGCGATGTACTTTGCCGGAATCATTGCCGATCCCAAAGCGATGACCGAAGCGGATTATGACCGCTGGATGGACACGGCTTATTTTTATATGCTGTCCGATTATGTAGTGGCAGTCACTTTGGCAGAATCAGACATTGCCCAAGACGTTTCCGACAAATGGATCGCAAGCGGCGAGGAGCTGAGAATGTCGGGAGGCTGGAGCTGCTACTGCTGGCTGCTGGGCAATCGGCTGGACGGCGAGTTTGACGATAGCAAGCTCGCGAACATGTTGGATCTTGTCCAAAAAACGATTCACGATGCACCGGAACGAACAAAATACGCTATGAACAATTTCATTTACACGGTGGCGGTATCGTACCAGCAGCTTCATGACAAGGCAGTCGAAACCGCAATGGCGGTAGGGCCGATTGAAGTGAACAAGGATAAGAAAAAAAGCAAGCTGCTGAACGCTTCTGTTAATATCCAAAAAGCTGTAGATAAAGGGCAGATCGGGTTCAAGCGCAAATATGTAAGATGTTAGGGAGTTCCGATCATTGCCCGTAAGACGAACGCCAACTGAAACGTCCGCTAGTGGACAAGCACAAGCACAAGCCCTGCAAGCGCGAAATGCCGCCTGGCAGGGCTTGTTCGTTGCAGTTGACGTCCCCCTGGACATGCAGCCTCATAGCCGTTTTTCACTTTCTTACGCATGGACGAGCCGCATGAAGAAAAATATATAAAACTTGATGGATTCCTGTATGTATCTATTCAAACGGGAATGATACCATGAAAAATAAGACAAGAGAATACGAAAGCGGCAAAGCCGGGAGCGATCAAATCCGGTGCGCCCGGCGGTATTCGGAAGGGGTGATACCCATCTTTTGCGAGAACACTCTGCTGAAATAAAAGCCGTTGCTGTAACCGCACGCGGCTGCGATTTTGTCGATCGTCCACACGGTTTCCTGCAGCAGTGTCCGGGCCCGGTCAAGCCGAAGCTCGCTTAAATACTCGCTCGGATTGACGCCGAACATGCTGCGGAAACGGCGGCTGAACTGCACGGTGCTAAGTCCCATCGCGGACGAGAGCTGACTGAGGCTGACAGTTTTGAAAGCGTTTTCTTTAATATGGGCTTCCGCCTCTTCCATCAGCGGGTCGTCGGGAATCACTCTCGTTTCATGGAGATGCGCCTCCCATTCCCAGTCGAATTGTTCCCACAGATCCGCAAGCAGAAAGTTTCTGCGACCGACTCCGAGCGGGTCCTGGCGCCGGGAAAGCATGGCGAGATAGCCGTAAGTGGAAGCGAAACGCTGTTTGTCCCGGATCGGATGCTTGCCGACCGGATTTGGGCACAGTCGGTTTTCGGTGCGTATTTCCTCCCCGGCGGCGAACCAGGAGAAGTTCAGCACGAGAAAAGTGGCGGGGCGCAGCATTTCCCGCTTAAGAGCGATATCCGGCGGACAGAGCAGAAGGTCTCCTTTTTCCGCGACTCCTGTAAGCTCGCCGATCTCGAACCGGAAACTGCCGCCATCCACGACGAACAGCACCCATTGCGGGCCGGTGTCTTCGTCTTTTTCAAACCGCTTTTTATGGTTCCAAACTGTAATAAAATCGATGCGAGCCGCAAGTTCTCGGGGACGATACGTTTCCATGCGCGATCACCGCCTGAATGTGAGTATGTACTTACGATAACGGAATATGCGATGAAACGAAAGTAACGATTTTTTTTCAATACGGCTCCGTTCACCGGAATGAGATAGTCGGATTTCAGGATAGAGGAGAGATTGAAGTGAAGGGCACCAAGCAAATAAACAGGCAAAAAATAACTACACAGCTGTTCGTGGCGGGAGGAGGGATGGCCGGAGTAGCTGCAGCGGTCGCTGCCGCCAGAAACGGAATTCGCACGGTTCTTTGTCAGGATCGCCCGGTGCTTGGAGGCAACGCCTCGTCTGAAGTGCGAATGAACGTGAGCGGTGCTTCCGTTCGGGGTGCCGCGCTTGAGACCGAGTCGCGGGAAAGCGGCATCGTCGAGGAAATGATGCTGGAATGCGCCGTGCGCAACCCGCAGCGTTGCGCCAATATGCTCGATTTGATTTTATACGAAACGTGTCGTGCGGAACCGAATTTGACGCTGATGCTCAATTCGTGCGTTGTCGGGGTCCGTATGGACGACGACCGGATCGCGGCGGCTTACGTCAATCGGGAAAGCACGGAACATTACTTCGAGATCGAAGCGGAGCTGTTCGCCGATTGCACCGGGGACGGCCGGCTCGGAAGCGAAGCGGGAGCGCGGTACACGACCGGGCGGGAGTCGTCCGCGGAATACGGGGAATCGTTTGCAAGGGACGATCGGGACGCGTACCGGCTTGGTTCATCGTTGCTGTTCACCTCCAGGGACATGGGGCGCCCGATGCCGTTCGTCGCGCCGAAGTGGGCGCGGACTTTTTCCGAGGAAGATTTGCGGTTCCGCTCGCATCCAACATGGGAATACGGCTATTGGTGGGTCGAATACGGCGGAATGCGGGATACGATCAAGGACAACGAGGAGATCCGCGACGAGCTTTTGGCCATCATGCTCGGCGTATGGGACCATATCAAGAACAGCGGACATCATCCGGAATCGGCGAACTGGGCGTTGGACTGGTTCGGCTTCCTTCCCGGGAAGCGGGAATCGCGGCGGTTCGTCGGACAGCATGTACTGACCCAGCACGATTTGGAGCAGTCGGTGGATTTCCACGACACGATCGCTTACGGGGGATGGTCGATGGACATCCATCATCCCGGCGGTATCGAGGCGGCGGACGAGAAGCCGAATATTCATCCGTACACGCCCTATATGTACGGCATTCCGCTTCGCTCGCTCATCAGCGCCAATATCGTCAACCTATTGTTCGCAGGGCGCAATATATCGGCGACGCACGTCGCTTTCTCCAGCACGCGGGTCATGGCGACATGCGCCTTGATGGGAGAAGGGCTGGGCACGTATGCCGCCTTCGCGGTTCGAAGCGGCAAACCGCACGAAGCCTGGCGCGACCCGGAGCTTGTCCGGGATACGCAGCAGCAACTGTTGCGGCAAGGGGCTTTCTTGCCCGGCAGGCTGCTGGAGGACCGGAATCTTGCGGCAGAAGCGGCCATCGTAGCCTCGTCGGAGCAAACAGGCGGCGCCGCGTCCCAAGTTGCGGACAGACATACCCGCTCCGTGCATGGCAGGCGGGGCGTCAGACCGGACTTAGCCGTGCCCGGGACGCACCGCTGGATGTCCGACCCGGCGGATACGGCGCCGTGGCTGGAGCTTCGCTGGGAACGCCCGGTTCAAGTATCGCGCATCACGGTTGTGCTGGACACCGGGCTTCATCGCCATCTCGCCTTGACGCACTCGGACGGGCATCATAGCCGAATGGAGTGGGGGCCGCAGCCGGAAACGTTAAAAAACTTCAATGTTCTGGCCGGCATCGGGGGCCGTTTCGAAGAGGTTGCCCGTGTGCGGGGCAACTACCAGCGGCAGCTGCAATTCGATGTGCAGCTTGGCGAAGTCGACTGCTTGAGATGGGAGGTGATCGAGACAAACGGGCTCGACCATGCACGGATTGTGGAAATTCGCTGCGAGTAGCCGTACGCTCAGTTCGCGGACATGATTGGCGACGGGCGCGGCACGGACGGTAATACGTAATCGATTGCTTGAACCATTCCAACGGGGGGATCGACATGAAACGAAATTATCGATTAGTTAGCGGAGCCGCATTGATGCTGCTTGCCGCTGTCTTGGCCGCAGGATGCGGCAAGACGAAGGAACCGGACAGCCCGGCAGCGGACGGAGGAGAGGCCGGGGGGCCGCCGAAAGTGAGCGATGCGCCGGTAACGCTCAACGCCGCCGTAGACGCGGTTATTGTGGACAGCGCTCTGGAAGCTGCCATTCAGGACGGATTGAAGAAGAAACATCCGAACATCAAGCTGAACATCATTCAATCGGGCACAGGAACAACGCTGACCGATCAGATCGCTTCCGGCAGTGCGCCCGACATCGTCTTTACGTTTAACGGCCGATTGGCGACGTATCAGGACAAAGGCATTTTATACGATATGACATCGCTGCTGCGAACGCATCAATTCGACCTGAATCGCTTCGACCCGCAGATGATTACGGACGCCAAGGTCAGTTCGACGAACGGCGAGCTGTACGGCATTCCGTACAGTCGAAATTTCCATGCCTTCTACTATAACAAGGATATTTTCGATAAGTTTGGCGTGCCGTATCCACAGGACGGGCTAACCTGGGACCAGACGCTCGAGCTTGCCAAAAAACTGACCCGTATGGAGGGCGGCACCCAGTACAGAGGCATTGACCCGGGAGCCGGTATCTCCTGGATTTACCAGCCTCTCGGCATTCAGGCAGACGATGTCACGACCGGCAAAGCGTCCGTCAACAACGAACAGTGGAAGAAGGTGTTCGAGCTTGTCAAAGCGATGTTCACGATCCCGGGCAACGAGTCGAACGGAACGCCGATCGATAACTTCCTGAAACAAAAAAACTTGGCGATGATCGCGTACACCAACATGTTCTCGCAGCTGGAGGAGCCGACAAAGCAAGGCTTTAACTGGGATCTCGCCCAATATCCGAGCTATCCGGAGCGGCCGAACACATACGGCAACGCCAGTGTCAACATGATGGCGATTACGCAATCGAGCAAATACAAGGAGCAGGCGCTGCAGGTCATCGAGGTGGCCACCTCCGACGAAGTGCAGCTGGAGATCGCACGTCAAGGAATCATCTCGCCGCTTAAGAATACGGCGATCCAAGCCGAATTCGGTAAAAATCTGAACGTCCTGAAAGGAAAACGGATTGAGAGCATTTTCAAGAGCAAGCCGGTGCCGTACCCGAAAGCTTCTCCGTATCGGTCGAAGTCCGAAGGGATCGCCTCAAAATATTTCAACGAATACAAGAATGGCACGATTGACGTCAATACCGCATTAAGCAAAGCGGAGGAAGAGATCAACAAAATGCTGGAAGCGGAAAAAGCGAAATAACATCAAGGAAGGCGCAACAACGGCATACCGGTTCCCGCAGAACAATGCTGCTTTCTTCGCTAGTAGCCGTATCGTCCCTATTCCGACGATACGGCTCACGCGAATATTCATAAAAATGAAGGAGGAACTGCAGCATGCAAAACTTGACAAGAAGGAAACTGTTGGCTGCAATCGGCACGACAGGAGCGGCAGCCGTTCTATTCAAAGCTTCTGCCGGCGCGACGAACGGAATGGAGCCATCTGTTTTGGGAGCGGTTTATCCCGATGACAAACTCAAATCGAAGCTGACGAGAACGGATTTGTGCATTTCAACGTCAGTAAGCGAACTGAGAGCGGAAACAGATCCGGTGGAAGGTTTTGCGTATTATGTAACGGATGCCGGTATGGAGGGATTTTTTCAGTATGAACCGGGAGATACCTCTTCGCCCGACAATACGGGAACGATTCTCGTCTCGACATCGGGCGCACGGTTTAAACGGATTATCGATCAATCGTTTGTGAATGTAAGATGGTTTGGCGCTGCGGGAGATGGGGCGACCGACGACACGGCGGCGATCAATGCGGCCATCGGCGACGGCAACAGAACGGTTTACATTCCGGAAGGAACGTACATGATCCGGGCTGACGCCACAAGCATCGGCCAGTTGAGCGCGGGTATTCAGGCGAAAAACAATACGAAAATTGTCATATGCCCGCAAGCGACTTTGAAAGCGCAGCCGTCTGCAACGCCCAGATATACGATCATCAACATTTTTGGCAAATCGAACGTCACGATCGAAGGCGGCGGCAAAATTATCGGGGAACGGAACGAACATCAAGGGACGACGGGGGAATGGGGTTACGGCATTTGCATCGGCGGATCGGATCGGGTACTGGTGCAGGACTTGTATATTGCGGATTGTTGGGGAGATGCATCCGTTGTCGGATACTATCTGGATAAAAGCAACGCTGCTCGCAACATCACATTCCGGAATGTGTACTGCGACAACAACCGGAGACAAGGGATCAGCGTAACCTGCGCCGAAGATGTGCGGATCGAGAGCTGTACATTTGCCAATACAAACGGAACAGCTCCTGAATATGGAGTCGATCTTGAACCGGATAGCGGTACTTCTGTTCGCCGCGTGACCATCGCCAATTGTATGTTCCGTAACAATGCCGGCGGCGGTTTTACAATGAACGGTACGAATGGAACAGTCGAATATGTCCATTTTATCGGCAACACACTTGTTGGTCCCAGATCCCATATCAATGGCTTGTTGACACAAAACGTAGTGATTAAAGGCAACATAATTACCGACTCTGCCATCAGAAGCTTGTGGCTCCGGTTGTCGAGTAATTATCTCGTGGAAGGGAACCTCATTCAAAATTGTAACAGTATCGGAATTTGGCTGGAAGAAGCAAGCTCGATCAACATAACGAATAACCATCTCTATAACGTAAAAGCAAACAGCATTCGGCTCACTGAAAATTCCAAATACTGTATAGTGGCCAACAATTTGATAGAAGAATGCGGAGAGTCGTCGGCAAGCACAAATATTATGATTACAACCGGCGCAAGCTTCAACACCATTCAGAACAACGTGATTCAAAATCGGTTCAAGCACGCCGGACAGGCGAAAGGCGGAACAAGCGGTACGATCGTGCTTGATGACGACGCTTCCGCGGCAAGCGGTGAGTACAACAGTATGACGATCTACATGGTCGGCGGGACTGGTGCGGGACAAAAAAGAAAAATTACGTCGTATGACGGCGCGACCAAAACCGCTGTGTGTGCGCCGGCTTGGACAGTTGCCCCGGACGCTACGTCCGAATTCGAGATTCGTTATGGCTCGGTGAACGGTATACGCGTGCAGTATCCGCAGGAGAAATACAACATCATTCACAACAACCAGCTTCTGTTTGCTGCAACACTCTACAATTCCAACGGCATAGACGATCAGGGAACGGGCACATCAGTGGCCAATAATGTTTCATTCGAAGAAGCGATATAAAACGAATATAATTGCAGGCCAAAGCCGTCTTAGTGCGGGATTGCGGCTCTGGCCCGTTATATGCCGATAGCAGCAGGCATCCGTCTCGCTGCTGTCCTGCAAAAACAAAAAAGTTGGATGGAAAACGCGAAGGTTTTCCGCCCAACTTTTTTTGTGACTTATGTGACTACTCTTATCTATACGTTCAGGAATCGACCAAGATGTCCGTCTCATGCGGACGATATACGGCCAGCAGCTTGCCGCTGCGATCGGCGGCAAACATGACGGTGCGCTCGCTTTCCAGCGTAAACGAATACGTAACGCCGGTAGCGGGATTCGTTACTCGGACGGCAGCGTCTTCTGCGAATTCCGATACGAAAATAAATAATTCGCCGTCGTTAAAGCTCAGCTTGCGGCCGTAAATGCCTGGCAGTTCGCCGCCTTGTTTCCAGATCAGCTCGGGAGCGACACCTGCTTCCCGGATCGCATGCCGGTACAAGTCGGCGACCGCTTCGGGCCGGTCGTTCATCTCGACCGGCAAGCCGCACCAGAGAAGCCGTCCTTTTCCGAGTTTCACGGTACGCAGCGCAGAACCCGTTTTCGCCGCCGGCTCCAGGACCGTTTCTTTCGCAAGAATGGCGATTTTGCGGCTTCCATAGGAGAGCGGGACGGATTTGCCATCGAGCATGAATCGTTCCTCGCGCCGCACGTTGCCGAGCTTGCGGGCTCCGAGCAAGTCGTCCAGACGGCTGCTTGGGTGCCAGTATTCGTCCAGCCCGGCCGGCCCGGTAAACAGAAGCGTCGTCTCATGGGCAGCGACATGGTCGAGCAGCTGCTGCAGCGCCGTATCGCTGAAATTATGCGGACTCGGCACGATAATCAATCGGGCCGGCTGATCGTTCAGCGCCTCCAGCTGATACTCGCCCATCGCGCGGAACGGAGCATTGAGGTCGTAGGCAAGCACCCGCGTTGCGCGGCTTGTCGCTTCGACGGCAAAGGAACGGTTCGATAAATCGTTCGAATAAGGGAAGATCATCACGATGTCTTCCAATTGGCGCCCTATGAATAAATCGCGGATCTGCTCCATATACCGGCCGAAGTCGTAGGAGACGTCCGCTTCCGGTTTTTCCGTGCCGTCCGCACGCAGCGCCCCGATATTCGATTCGTTGACATTGTTCATGAAGTAATTCGTATTCCACAACCATTGAACCGCGCCAGCGCTTCCGGTAGAAAACGAGTAGGCGTATTTGCGCTCCAAAATGTTGCGCAGCTCTTCCTCGCTTCGTTTAGCCCTTCCGTCCGGGGTTTCCACATACATAATGCCCGTTTCCTGGATCATATTCGGCTTGTACGGCGTTTTCGCGAAGATGCCGTCCCACACGAGCTGGTCCAGCAGCCACCAGGAATGATTCGTCGTATAATCCGCCGCTTGTTCGTAGAAAAACGGGGAGGGGCGCTGTGCGTTCAAGCCTTCGTCTTGTCCGATCGTAATGAGCTGACCCGGAGCAACGGAGCGAATCGCTTCATTTAACTCACACGCCCAGCGGTTCAGCATGTCCATGGAAAACAGCGAGTAATCCAGCCAGCGCGTTCCTTTTTTGCCGGAGTGCATATCCTGAATGTCTGCGTTAATATCGCTTGGTTCCGGCGGCGTAACGGATTCGAAATCCGGAAGAGCGTTCGGCGAAATCCCCCAGCGTTCCTGAAGCACCCGGATCGAGCCGTGGCGCTGCTTCAGCCATTCCCGGTATGCCGCTTGTTCGTAAGGGTCGCGCGAGCTGCGCGGGCCTCTGGAGAAAATCTGCTTCGGGTCAAACATCGACGGTTCGTTGATCAAATCCCAATGGATGTTCGACGTATGCCGGTGGCGCGAGACGATCGATACGATATACCGCTTCTGCGCTTCGACGCTCCGCGGATCGAGATAAGGATTCAGCCCTTCCCATAGCTCAGGCGTGAACGCAAAGAAGTTAAACGTGAGCTCCAGGTCGTGTTTCTTAGCCGTCATCACGAAAGCGTCGATCGCCCGCAGCACTTCCTCCGAAGGATGGCCGTCCAGCAGCATAATATTCCGGTAACCGGTCCAAATGCCGGTGCGGATATAGTTGATGCCCGCTTTTTTCATAGCGGCCATATCCCGGTCCCATACGGAGACGTTCGGCAAAAAGACGAAGTTGCGCGCCACGTCGCTGGTCATGTACGTCATACCGACGATCGGCAGCGGACGGCCGTTTTTGCGGAAATAATCGCGGTCGCACGTCAGCGGCTCGCCTTCTTGCAGCATCCGTTCATCCCGGCACCAGAAGCCTTGGCGTAATGTTCTGCGTTCCCCGGTATTGGCGACGAGGTCGGCACGCATCGTATATTGTCCTTCGCTCAGCTCGAGCGGCACGTTGATCGTGATCGATTGCAGGTTCGGGGAGGCGGTCAAGCTGTACGTTTGTGTCCACTCGGAAAGCGGCTCCACGCCCGAATCTTTGCCGAAGGCGAGCTGCAGTGCCCATTCTTGGTTGGCGGATTCGCTGCGTTGGGCCGCATGACGTCCGAGCGTCTGCCATTGAAATATCAATTTCGCCCGGTCGCCCGGATCATAGCTGGCATAGCCGGTCTTCAGCCACATTTCCGTAACGCCGCGGGAGCAGTAGTCCGCCCACGCCCTTATCGCTTCATCGCCTCCGGCTTCCCAGAACGACGTCCGCAGCGGCTGATTGACGAACATCCATCGGCTTCCGGCATAAACGCCGCGCACATTTTCAAGAAGCACGACCGGAGCTCCGATTTCACGGCCGTCTTTGGAGACGGCTTTGACCAGCGGATGGATCTGGGCGTTCATCGGGCCGAGTGAGCCCATCTCATGAGGCAATGAGGTTTCTTTGGTCACGTGCAGCACGAGGCTGTAAGTCGGTTCGAGCGTTAGTCCGCTAAGATAAGGCGCGCATACGGGAAGATCCGCCGCCGCCTCCAGTCGATCGAACTTGTCGGCCTGGACCGGCATCGCTTCATGGATATGGAACAGCTGGTGGTAGGCGGCTTGCTCCACTTCGCACTTCCATTGCCCGTCCTCGCGATATACCGGAATACGGAATGGTGCGCCGCCGATGCAAAGCAGCGAGCCTCCGCGCTCCGCATAACCGGCGATGTGCCGCCAACTGTCCTTCGGGAAGTATGGGGCGTGCATATTGACGAAACATCCGCCCTCCAGCCGATCGAGCGCTTGAGCGAGCGCGTCGGCCCCGACAAGCTCGGCCCGTTCTGCTAACTTCTGAATGGTTGCTTCGCTTAGGCGGTCACCGTGATAAGGAAAGGCGGGATCGTAAAAAATAACAAGGGATGTCATAACAGGTTGGCTCCTTTCGGCCGATCTTCATCTAGTCCAACACTATCATGCTCCGAAAACGAAAAATATAAAAAATACTATGGAAATGTCCAATAATCTATAGAGAAGGAATGCCGGTTCCTCTGATTGGCAACGCTGTTTTGCTTTGCAGCCATGTATGCTATATTCTGTTTCGTAAACAATGAAGAAGTTGCTGGAGGAAGACGCCATTCGTTTTCGGAAAGGAAGGAGTGCGGCGATGCGGCGCGAAGGCAAGAAGCGTTTTATAAGCCTGCAATACAAAATTTTGTTTTTTACGGTCATTCTGGTGCTGATTCCGCTGCTGGCGGTCGGCATTTTGTCTTATGTCAAGTCTTCGGAAATCATTCGTCAAAAGGTCAGCGTCTCCGATTTGAACACCGTGACGCAAATCGGGCAAAATATCGAGTTCATGTTCGAATATTTCCACGATACGTCGCTGTTCGTCATGCAATCGGGCGAGGTCAGGCAATTTCTGCGAATGAACATCGAGGCCGATCCTGGCGCATATAACGGGCAAAAGGTAATAACCGAGCAGTTGCTGACGAATTTGCCGAATATGAAGTCGTTCGTCCAGTCGATTCAGCTTCAAGGCATTAACGGCAGCCGGCTGAACGTGCGCGGGGCAGTTCGTCCGCTGCAGCCGGAACAGATCGCCGGCATTTTGGGGCGCAAGGGGGAGCCGGTATGGTATTTGAACGAAATCGTTCTCGGCAATGGAGCGAAAAAAAATGTCATTTCCTACGAACGGGCGATCAAGGATATTAACAATATTTCCGTCACGCTCGGCGTGCTGCAGATGAACATGGACCTGGACGCAGTACGCTCGTTATTCGAAAGCCGGCAAACGGGAGGGACGGACCACTTTTATTTATTGGACGAGCATGACGACGTAGTCGCTTCGACGGACGGGAACCGGATCTCCGGCTCGTTATCGGAGATGATCGGCGATCGGACGGGGATCGTGCAGCATCAAGGCTACACGGAGCTGACGATCGACCGTACGCCCTATCTGCTTACCTACGACACGATCGAACCGCTCGGCTGGCGCATCCTTCACGTTGTCCCCGCCCAAGCGCTGCTTAAGGAAAATCAAGTTATTCCGCAAATCATCGTCGTAACGGCGATTATCAGTTTTTTTGTGTGCGCCGGGATGGCGTATTTGTTCTCGCGCCGGATGATTTTGCCGATACGCAAGCTTCGCCGGCTGATGAGTCAGGTAGACGGAGAAGATTTCAACGTTCGCATTACGGTGTCGGGCAATGATGAAATCGCGCAATTGGGGCAAAGCTTCAATACGATGCTCGAACGGCTCCGGGAAATGATCCGGGAAGTGTATACGGCCCAGCTCCATAAAAAGGAGGCCGAACTGAAAGCGTTCCAGGCGCAAATCAACCCGCACTTTTTGTATAACACGCTGGATACAATCTATTGGATGAGCCGGATGGAAAAAGCGTTCGAGACGTCGGAGCTCGTGCAGGCGTTGTCGAAATTGTTCCGCCTCAGCTTGAACAGCGGGAAAGAGCTGACGACCGTACGCGCGGAGGTCGAGCATCTGCGTCATTACGTTACTATCCAGCAGAAGCGGTATGAGGACAGCATCGATTTTCAAATCGAGGTGGAGGAAGAGGCGCTCGACTGTCAGACAGTCAAGCTGGTCATTCAGCCGTTCGTGGAAAACGCCATCGTTCACGGAATCGAGAAGAAGGGCGAGTCCGGCGTGATCCGCGTCGATATTAAACGCGAGGACGAGGGACTGGTTTATTACATCAGCGATACCGGCTATGGCGCCGATTTGGAGGAGGTTTACCGTTTGATGAGGGAATCCGGGGACGATAATAAAGGATTTGCCGTGAAAAATATAAACGACCGGATTCAGCTGCATTTCGGCAAAACGTACGGTGTCGAGTTCAGCAACGGCCGCGAAGGAACGATCGTGAAAGTGATTCAGCCTTGGACGAAGGAGGAGACGGACGATGGTCAAGCTGATGATCGTAGATGACGAGTCGATAATCCGCAAAGGAATTCGCACATCGATCGATTGGTGGAAATTGGACGTGGACATTGTCGGCGAGGCGCGCAACGGGAAGGAAGCGCTGGAATTGTGCGAGCAGTTGAAGCCGGATATCGTGGTTACGGACATTCGGATGCCGCATATGGACGGGCTTGAATTGGCCCGTCAGTTGAAGGAGCGGGTCCCGCAGACGAAGATCGTCATCATAAGCGGCTACGACGATTTTGACTATGCCAGACAAGCGCTGAAAATCGGGGTTCATGAATATTTGATGAAACCGGTAGGAGCGACAGAACTGGAATCTCTAATTACGAAAATTTCGGACGAAATTGCCCGGGAACGCAAAAAAATCGAAGAAGAGCAAAGCAACCTCGAGTTGATCCGCGAAAATTTTCCGTTTATTCAGCGCAAATGGGTAAACCGGCTGTTAAAAGGCGCGAATACGGACGCCGCAGTTCTTTTCGAGCAGGCGGGTCAACTGAATATTTCGCTGGAGGGACCGGAGTATGCGGCTCTCGTCGTCGATGTCGACGACTTTCGTTTAATTACGGAGCACGACTCCGACCGGGATAAGGAATTGACCATGTACGCGATTGCCAACATCACGGAGGAAGTGCTGTCATCGGTGTTCGCTTGCACGGTATGCCAAAGCGATTTCGACTACATCAACCTGTTCGTTAATGCCAATATGAAAAATAAACACCGCCTGATCGAATGCTGCGAGGAAATCCAGCGCTGCGTCGCCCGGTATATGAAGCTGTCCGTCACGATCGGAGCCGGCACTTATGTGCGCGAGCTGAAGGATCTTCACAAAAGCAGCGCTCAGGCGGTATTCGCCATGCAGAGCAAAGTGTACCGCGGGAAAGGGCAAATTATCGTTTACGGGGAGACGGAGACCGGGAATGAAAACGAGCGGAAGCTTCTGCCGCCCTCCGAGAACGATAAGGAATTGCTGCAAAACCTCAGTGTTATGGATAAAACGAAAATCGACGCGCTGCTCGACGAGCGTTTCCTTCAGTTTGCCCGCTCGCATGTTCCTTATGAACACATTAAAGCGTTATGCCTCAAATGGGTCATTTTGGCGATGGCGCACCTGGAGCAGATGGGCGTTAATCTGGGCGAGAGCAAGCTCGCGGCCTTGAACCCGTACGAGGAAATTGAGAAATACGAGACGACGGAAGATATCCGGCGATGGCTCGGCGATTTATTCGCCGCGTTTATCGAATC
Source organism: Paenibacillus sp. MAH-35 (assembly GCF_058135425.1). Taxonomy (NCBI): domain Bacteria; kingdom Bacillati; phylum Bacillota; class Bacilli; order Caryophanales; family Paenibacillaceae; genus Paenibacillus; species Paenibacillus sp. MAH-35. The sequence continues at coordinate 11,853 of NZ_JBYUPU010000047.1, read as the reverse complement.
GATCGCCGCGTATAAAAATGTACGGTTCAAACATATCGTAACCGCCGCGATCAAATATATTCAGGAGCATTATGCGGAGGATATCCGGCTGGAGGATGTTTCGTCCCAAGTTTATGTGACGCCGAATTATTTCAGCCGAGTCTTCAAGGAGGAGACGGGGCAGCATTTTACGGAGTGGCTGAATACATATCGCGTAGACAAAGCAAAGGTGCTGCTGAAAGATGTCGGCGCGAAAATATATGAAGTGGCCGAGCGGGTTGGCTATAACGATTACAAATATTTCACCCATGTTTTCAAAAAATATACAGGTTTTACTCCAAAAGAGTATCGAAACCGGTTGTAATTCGCAACAGGACACATTTACGGATAATTTCATAGATATGTCTACTTTTTTGTCCGCTTAACTTTTATATACTCACCTTATCAGGCAAAAGTACCTACTACATGGACAAAGGGGAGTTGTACGGTGAAAAAAGCAAACAAAGGGTTAACTGCGACGCTGCTAGTTACAAGCTTGGCGTTGGTTGCTGCGGGCTGCAGCTCGAATAGCGGTTCGGAATCGGCGGACGGCGCGAAGGATAAGGCAAAAGCCAAAATCAAATTTATGCATATGTATGATAAAAATTCGGCGCAGCCGAGCCATCAGGCTGACTTGATCGAGCAGTTCAAGAAGGATCATCCCGATGTAACGTTCGATGAAGAAGTGCAATCCCATGACAGCTACGAAACGAAAATTAAAACATTGGCAGCGGCGAACGAGCTGCCGGATGTGTTCCTCGTCAAGCCGTCCATGGTATCGACTTTCGTAGAAAACGGACTGCTTCGTCCGCTTAACGATCAATTGGATAAAAATGCGGCATGGAAGGACGGCTTCACCGAAGGCGTGCTCGACCCGTACTCGATCGACGGTAAAACGTACGGCGTCCAAATGACCGGCGGACCTACGCACGTCATCTATTACAACAAGGACTTGGTGGCCAAAGCCGGGTTCCCGGAATTCCCGAAAACGTGGAGCGAGTTCGAAACGTTGATCAAGGAATTGAAAAATCAGAACATTACCCCGATCGCCCTCGGCAATAAAGCGAAATGGGTCGTGAACTCCTCCTACATGAGCACGCTTGGAACCCGCTATACCGGAACCGAGTGGTTTAACAACCTGATTGAAGGCAAAAACGCGAAATTTACGGACCCCGAATTCGTCCAAGCCCTGACCGCTCTGAAAGGTCTGGTGGATATGGGGGCGTTCAATAAAGATATGAACAGCATCGATAACAATCAGCAAAGAACGTTGTACTACAACGGCAACGCGGCCATGTTCATCGAAGGCTCCTGGGCGGCCAACGCGATCGAAACGGGCGGACCGAAAGAGATCGTCGACAAGACGGAGCTTGCAGTATTCCCGGCGATCGAAGGAGCCAAGGGCGAGCAAAACACCGTATCCGGCGGAGGCGGCTGGGCTTATGCGGTCAATGCGAAGATCGATCCGGCGAAACTCGACGATATCCAAAAGCTGATCCAAAGCCTGACCGATTCCGAAGCTGCGAAACTCGTTCTGAAATACGGCGATATTCCTTCCAGCAAGGTGGACAATATCGAAAGCATCGAAATGCCTGCGCTTAGCAAAAAGCTCGTGAAGCTCGTCGAAACGACTAAATATTCGCCTATTTACGACACCCGCTTGTCCCCGGGCTTGACGGAGTCGATGAATACGACGATGCAGGAGCTGATGATCGGCAAATATACGCCGCAGCAAGCGGCCGAAGCGATGCAGAAAGAGTACGAAAGCGAAATGAAGCAATGATTCCAAGTTGGAATACGAATTTCTGCCGGGTGTCAAGCCCGGCAGAATATGATGTTTCTAGCTTGAAGGAGGGAGCCTGATGAATGGTTCGACAGCCATCCGCCCGAAACGGATTACGTTCCTCATCTATTTGTTGCCGAGCGTAATCCTTTTTGCCTTCATGGTGCTTGTTCCTGTCGTTTTAGCTGTGCGATACAGCTTTTTCAAATGGTCGGGCGGCCCCAAGATGGATTTTATCGGGCTGGATAATTACCGGAACCTGCTGGTGGACAGTAATTTCTGGCATGCGTTTCTGAACAATCTGCTGATCGTCGCATTCAGTGTGGTCGGTCAGATTGGCATCGCGTTTATCATCAGTATTTTCCTGATGTCGAAGCTGGCGAAGTGGAAAGGATTCCATCGTACGGTTATTTTCATTCCCGTCGTGTTGTCCTCCGTCGTCATCGGCTTTTTATGGGGAATGATCTATAACCAGGATGCCGGGATGCTGAACTGGCTGCTGCGAAGCGTCGGATTGGAGTCGTGGATCAAGCCGTGGCTGGACGATCCGGATATCGTCATGTACTCCGTTACAGTACCGATCGTGTGGCAATATATCGGCTTTTACTTGATCATCTTTTTGGCGGCGATGCAAAGCATCAATAGCGAAGTGTACGAGATGGCCGAGCTGGACGGGGCGACGGGGTTCAAAAAAATGCTGCACATAACGCTTCCCCTGTTGAATCCGACGATCAAAATCGCGGTTATGCTCTGTATTGCCGGGAATATGAAAGCGTTCGACAGCATATTCGTCATGACGGGCGGCGGACCGGGCAGCAGCTCGACCGTTATGGCCCAGTATGCATACGATACGTCGTTTAAAGCGTACAAGCTTGGTTACGGAAGCGCGATTTCCGTAGGTATTATGATTTTGAGCGTCGCTTTGATCATGATCAGCCGTCTGATTGGAGGGAAAAACCGTGACTAAAACCATCGGCAAGATCGCGATTAACGTCTTTTTGATCGCCATTTCGCTGTCGTGTATTTTCCCTTTGATATGGATGATCTACTCCTCGTTGAAGACGTCGCAAGAATTCAACATGAACATCATGTCTTTGCCTACCAGCCCGCAATTTCAAAACTATATCGATGCCTTTCGGATCGGCAAGATGGGCACTTATTTTTGGAACAGCGCGTTTGTTAGTGTGTTTACTGTAATTTTTACAATATTATTCGGTTTTTTTACCGCTTATATATTGGCACGATTCAAGTTCCCGTTTCGCAATACGATTTATTTCATGTTTTTGACGGGCATGCTGATTCCGATCCATGGCTTGCTGATTCCGATTTTCGTCGAATTCAAGGCGCTCGGCTTGCTGGATAAGCGGATCACGCTTATTTTTCCGTACGTTGCCTTTAATTTGTCGATGGCCGTGTTCCTGTTCGAAAACTTCATCAAGTCAGTGCCGCTCGATATCGAAGAGGCCGCTTGCATCGACGGAAGCAGCTCCACCAGCACCGTATTGCGCATCGTGATGCCGTTATGCATGCCGGTTATTTCGACCTCGGTCATCTTGTTTTTCCTTGGCGCCTGGAACGAGTTTCCGTTCGCTCTCGTCTTGCTTAAGAGTCCGGCTCTGCATACGCTGCCGATCGGGCTGACCAATTTCAACGGGCAGTATACGGCCAACTATACGCAGATGATGGCCGCTATGGTGATCGTGATTATGCCGGTGCTGCTCGTATATCTGGCATTCTCCAAAAAAGTGATGCAAGGGATGACGGCCGGAGCCGTCAAAGGATAAGGAGGAGGACTCGGGATGGAACAATTCAGGCTGCCGAAAATCGATTTGGGTTCGTTTGCCGTTCCGCCAAGCGTGAAGCGGGTGCTGCAGATGGCGGAGAGCAAGCTGGCGCATCGGCCGAAGCTGCTGGCGCTGTTCAATAATTGTTTTCCCAATACGCTCGAAACGACCACGAAGCGGATGGAGGACGGCACGACCTTTGTGATTACCGGCGATATTCCGGCCATGTGGCTGCGCGATTCGGTGGAGCAGGTGCGCCATTATGTGCCGCTGGCCAGGGAAGATGCGGAATTGCGGAGCATCATCGGCGGCTTGATCCGGCGCCAGATGTTTTATATTTTGAAAGACCCGTACGCCAATGCGTTTAATGAAGGGCCGAACGACTGGCATTGGGATGCGAATGACGAAACGGACATGTCGCCTTGGGTATGGGAGCGGAAATTCGAGCTCGATTCGATCTGTTTTTCGATGCAGCTTTCTTATCTGTACTGGCAGGAAACCGGGCATACGGACATCTTCGACGAGAATTTCAGCAAAGCGATGCGTACGGCGGTCGATCTCTGGAAGGTAGAGCAGCGTCATGGCGAGCTTTCATCCTATACGTTCATGCGCCGGAATTGTCCGGCCATCGATACGCTTCGCAACGAAGGCAAGGGCATGCCGGTCAATTATACCGGGATGATCTGGTCCGGATTCCGCGCCAGCGACGATGCCTGCGACTTTCATTACAACATTCCTTCGAATATGTTCGTCGTCGCCGTATTGCGGCAAATGCAGGAGATTGCCCGCTATGTGTTCCGCGACGTTCGTTTTGCCGAGGAAATGGAGAAGCTGGAGGAAGAAATCGAGCACGGCATCCGGCTGTACGGGATTTACCATCATGCGAAGCATGGGCCGATTTATGCTTTCGAAACGGACGGCTTCGGCAATTATTGCCTGATGGACGATGCGGGCACGCCGTCGCTGCTGTCGATTCCGTATATCGGCTATGCTTCCGCAGATGATCCGATCTATCGCAACACGCGGTCGTTCATTCTTAGCAAGGACAATCCGTATTATTTCGAAGGCCAAGCGGCGAAAGGCATCGGCAGCCCGCATACGCCTCCGGACTATGTGTGGCATTTGGCGCTATCCATGCAGGGGCTGACCGCTTTCGGCGATGCAGAAATGATGGAGATGATCGATCTACTAGAGTCGACGGATGCGGATACCGGCTTTATGCACGAAGGGTTTCATGCCGACGATCCGGCAACCTTTACGCGACCTTGGTTTGCCTGGTCGAACAGCATGTTCGCGATGCTGGTGTATCGAGCGATGGAACGCGGATTGTTCGAGCGGGACGGGAAGTAGCTGTTAACGTAAGTGAGCGTGCTGCTTAGAGAGAGTCACGAATGGGTATACTTTCGAAGGCGCTGTCCCACAAGCGTTGGCTGACATAGGAACGTCTCCATTTTCGAACGAAAGGACCTCAAATTCCACGGTAAAGTGGAGGTTGAGGTCTTTTTCTCCATGAGTACCGGTTGGAAGCGGGGCTCCAAAAATCGCCACATGACTATAGGAACACCCCCTGGTCGTTACATATACCGTAGACTGATTCATTTACGCAAATGGGCTAGTTCGTCTTTGAGCAGTTGAATCATTTCTTGCTGACTGCGTACTAGATCCTCCATTTTCGTTAAAGTACGTTTATGAAAGCGCATAGCAGAAAATAAAAAGAAGACTAGCAGCGGGTATAAAAATAAAATAAAATAATCTAGCATAGTTGCCTCCATTTCCAAATAAAGGATTGCTTTATGTTTGATACTAGTGGAAGGCTTCTGTGAAGTCAATACGATGCGAGCTCATTAATAGGGAGAGGAGCTGTTCCCAAATCGATAAGATCCACACACAAAACGACCCCTTATCCATACAAAGAGCACTGATTGTACGCGAACCCTATGCGAGTATGATCGTATCCGGAACTAAAACCTGGGAAATTCGGGGATCCAATACGAAGATTCGAGGAATAGTTGGAATTATTGCAGGAGGTACTGGAACGGTTATTGGAATGTGCGACCTTGTTGATGTAAGGGGCCCTTTATCGCTGGAAGAATATAAGAATTCTTATAAACAACGAGGGTTATCCGCTCTTCACGACAGTTCCGGTCTCCCCTATAACCAAACTTATGCTTGGGTAATGGAAAATGCCAGGGCATTCGACGAACCGGTTCCTTATCTGCATCCGAACGGTGCTGTTATTTGGGTGAAGTTCTCTACATAAGAGTAGGCCGGAAGAATCATCTTCCCAGGACGCTGCCTACCCCTATTGTAATAATATGGTACAATGAGTTCGTTACATTTTCGTGGTTTGGCAGGACACTTTGCGCCCGCTTATTTGAACTGTATGGAGGAGAGTGAAGATGCCCTATATCAATTTGCAAATTACAAAGGGCGCCACCCGTGAACAAAAAGCACAAATCGTAAAGGAATTTACGGAGACGCTTGTCAAGGTGCTTGGCAAAAAGCCGGAGCATACCCATATCGTGATCCAGGAAATGGATGAGGAGAACTGGGGGTTTGCCGGTGTTCTGACTGACGAATATCGGAACAGTCACGGATAGCCGAATGAAGGGTATCGGTACGAGTAGCAGGAATGGCAGACGGATCTAGGAGGAATCGTGTTGCAGCAGATCTTTAACGACTTGATCAAGCAGGACGTAAAGCCGTTCCTTTCCAAGCACGGCTTCGCCAAAAAAAGCTTGAATTTCTATAAGGCATCAGAAAGTCTTGTCTATATGTTTAATTTTCAGAAATCGGGCGGCAACTCAGCGGACCATGTGATGTTTTATGTGAACTGCGGCATTTTCTCGGCCGAGCTGGCGCGGATTCAATCGAAACAGTTTGTAACGGCGCCCCATGAAGCGGAGTGTCATTTCAGAGCAAGACTTGGGGAACTAACGGAGTCCGTTCCGGACCGATTTGCCGTCACTCCGGATACGAATATGAAGGAATTAACGAAAACGCTGCTGGATGGATTGGAAGAAGCTATTCATTTCTATGATACGATGACCAGCGCCAGATCCATTGTCGATTATTATACTACAGGTCCCTATTTACATCTGGGCGAAGAGAGCTTTCATTTGTTGTTGCAATCCAAGGATAACGCCGCGGCCAATCAGTATTTGAGAGCTTTTCAGCAGAAGCACGGAGCGGAAAATCGATGGAGAATCTTCGAAACGAAATACGAGGCGATCTTTAATCAATACGGAGTGGAATTTCATAAGTTGTAAGTTATGAAGCCGCTGGGGGAGCCGGTCGCAGCCAGGGAACGGGGAACGAAGCTGCCAAGTAAAACGACTTGAGAAATTCGCCCCTCGCTTCGAGTGTCCACGTCAAGAAAAAAGCATCCTTGGGCGGCTGGCCGAAGGATGCTCTTTTTGTTTTCGTCATGTCACGGACCGATCCGTGGAAGGGAGTCCGGTTTGCCTGTTCGGCGTTACTCCGAGCAAACGGGAAAGGATCATTTTCAGCAAAGGCGACACGACTAAGAATATAAATAAAATGCGGAACAGCTGGTAGCCCGACGCGACGAAAAGGTTGGCATTCACCTCATGCGCCATAATACTCATCTGGTCCATTCCGCCGGGAGCCATGCTGAGCAGCGAGGTCGCCGCCGAGTGGGAAAGCAGCAGCATCAAAATATAACTTAGTCCGACCGATCCGGAAACGAGCAGCAGATTGCTAAGCAAGGCGAGCGCGATCGTCTGTTTTTTGCGCTGGAGCTGCTGCGGCTTCAACATCAGCCCCACGTAACTGCCGATCATAAGCTGGGAGATGTTCAGCAGGGATGCGGGTAATTCGGGAGCCGGCGCTGCGGCCGTCCACTGGATGATGCCCATCACGATCAGCGGTCCGAGCATATAAGCAGTCGGAAAATGCAGCTTCCGGGCGGCCCAAGCTCCTGCCACGCAAAGTGGCGCATAAATCAGCATTCCGGGAAAAAGCCCGGACCAGGTGGCGGCGGTGCCCAGTATCGCTGCCGCTGTGTCTGAAGAATGGGATAAACCGCCAATCCAAGGACTGAACAGCAGAAACGGCACGCAAAACACGATCATGATCAACCGAATGACCTGAATGAAGGTGACCAAGGTCAGATTGATCGGCTTCATCTCGTCAGCCAACGACACCATCTGCGAGAGGCCGCCGGGAACGCTGCCGACAAGCAGCGAAGGAAAGTCGAAATCCGTTACCTTGGATGCGGTGTAGGCGATCAGCGTACATAAACCGAGCAGCAGCAATGTCATCAGCAGCATCATCGGAAGCTGATGCAGGATGCTCTGCAGCGCCTCCGTCGTCATCGTCAAGCCGATGGAATAACCGATGATCAGAATGCCGTAATCCCGGACCGGTGCCGGCCACAACAGCGGCAGCTTGAACAATTGGGACCCCAGCAGCATCGCTACCATCGGACCTAACAGCCAAGGGATCGGGGTGTGAAGGAAGGTAAACACAAGTCCACCCGACACAGCAATACCCAGTGTAACCAAAAAACGAATGACAACAGGCAGTTTGTGGAACGGCATCCCTTTCATCAGCAAGCGCTGCCGTCAGCGTAAGGCATAAGAGACCCTAGTGGTGCGGTAATCATGTAACATCACTCCTGTTGAGAATAGCTGCTAACCGAAGTCATACCCTGTACGATCCTTCAAGTGTAACAGGATATGATCATTTACGGAACAAGGAGGAACCGTATCTTTGAATCGGACTCTCCGAAGCAACCCGTCCGGTTGGGGGGGAACATTCCGCTCGCCGGTAGTCGAAGCTTCGTTAATCGGCCATGCAGGCGAAGAGGAATACGTTCAATTGTCTTGAATACAATAGACAAAATTCATGAATATACGAAAGCGGCATCCTTGCTCTCCCCGAATTTGCAACCGATATACAAACCGGCCGGTGGCCAAGGAATGGAGAGTGCAAGATTGAGACGACAACTCCTTACCCATTTCCCTTTTTTGTACAAAGTGCGCGTTGCCCAGCTGACACTAAAGCGGCATCTGCTCAATACACTTTCTTTCACTAAATTTGCAAAACAAAGATCGGAAGAAGCGCTGCCGTATACGTGCAAAAAACATCAATCCCTGCTTCGCCGAAAATTGGGCTCCACCGATCCTGTGCTCCAGGAAAACAAAATTACAAATTTACGCCTTAGCCTTCGTCATATAGACGGGATTGTGATCCGTCCGGGGGAAACTTTCTCTTTCTGGAAAACTGTCGGAAAAACGACTGCCGCCAAAGGGTATATCGAAGGGCTCCTGCTGTCTAACGGAGATGTCAAAACCGGTATCGGAGGCGGCATATGCCAGCTGGCCAATCTTTTGTTCTGGCTGGCTCTTCATACCCCGCTTACGATTAAGGAGAGGCATCATCATAGCTTCGACCCGTTCCCGGACGATCAGCGCGCATTGCCGTTCGGCAGCGGGGCGAGCGTGTTTTACAATTATATCGATCTCCGGTTTCATAATCAGACCGATCAAGCGATCCAGTTCAAGGTTTGGCTGACCAACGACCATCTCAAAGGGTCTGTCCATATTGCGGAAGAATGGCCCTATTCCTATCATGTATTCGAAAAAAACCATGCCTTTTTGCGCGTGGGAGGCAAAAACTATCGGCAAAATGAGATTTGGCGAGACGTCATCGACAAAAAGACCGGGAATACGATTCAACAGGAACGGCTGATCGATAACTATTCCGAGGTCCGTTATGAGCTCCCTACGACAGATCTTCATTCCTGCGACTTGAGTACATAATTTTCCAAAACGTGGTGAAAATATGGAACACAAAAAATTAATTAGTGAAGTCGATTGGTATACGGCAGATGAGAAATTGTTGGGAAGTTTGCTTTTCGAAATGTGCGATTATCATATTTATAGTTCCTTGGATCTGAAAAATAAATTTTCAGAAATCCTCTCCATGAATTATATCCCTTATGAGATCCGACTCATCGTCAATATGGAGTGACATTTGTCCCAAAAGTCACTTTGCGTTATTGTAGCCCGTATGGTACTGATTTTCCTTCGTGAAAGAGGACCTCAGCTTCTACTTAACAGTGGAATATGAGGTCCTTTTGTTTGGTTCCTATTTCATGCGAACACTTTTAGTAGCCCTTCTTGTCGCCATACGGGTGTTTTTTATGGCAATGCCTATTATCAATTTACAAAAAACTAATCTGTGTGTTTGGTATGGTCCGAGATAATCGTTTATTGAGTTAGGTACTCGACAAGTGCGTTATAAAATCTAACGATGAAAGCAGAAAAAGGAGAGGAAGAGGAAGGATGAGCGAACCCAAATTGTTAAATTTGTCCTGCATTTACTTGCCTGCTAAGCACCCGTATGCCACAGCAAAATGGTACAGCGATATTTTTGGTTTAGAAGCCGCCGACTTTGCACCGTTAGATCCTAGTGCAGATCTTGTAGTATTAAAATTGTCCGATGATATCCCGGGTGGAGCAAGTATTTTTTTTGTACAATCCAACGATAAGTTTTCAATGAATTTCAGTAATATGGAAGGGCACAATCATGCCATCCTCATGTTCCAAGTAAAAGATATTGAGGAGCTTTATTTAAGAATGAAAGAAAAAGGTGTCGAACTTGCTACAGATGGAATTAAAGATCGCGGTAGCTGTGGTAAGGAGATTGCATTTTTTGATCCGGACGGAAGAAAAGTAGAAATTAATGACTATGGGACGAGATAACGATTCAGCAGGCTACGGCAGTATTTATCGTGATTAATAACCGCGATAATTATGAGTGAATCGAGATTAATTTTTAAAGTGTGAAGTTATCAATAATTGATTATAAGTGGGAGCAATTCTTCTATTTAGAGAACGGAGAGAAGATTATGAAAACTAACGAGGAAGATAAACAAGAGCATGTTCCAGAAGATATCACAGGCGTTACATGTATATACGTACCGGTAAAAGACGTTTACGAATCTATAAAATGGTATCAAGCCAATTTAGGATGCGAACCTTCAAACAACAATCCGGTTAGACCGGGAATGGAGATTGCGATTCTGCGATTTCCTGATCATACCGGAAAGCCGCATGGGCCTACTGGGCGCGTCCCGGCAATATTCCTAGGTACGGCAACGGAAGCAGCCGGGAGTTATGGATATACGTTTGGAGACGGTATGCGGCAGCCTGTAGCTTGCTTTATCACTCCCCGTATCCAGGAAATGTATACCCGTTTTAAGGAAAACGGAGTGAACATCGTAACCGAAATTCCCGAAAATAGACCTTGCGGACCTAACTATCGATTTTGCGATCCGGATGGGAATTTATTCGAAATATGGCAGCCGTAATTTTATATGCATGTAGCGACGCGGCTGCTGACCTGGGTCGGCAGCCTTGTTATCATGGTTCACTTCATTCCGCGCTGAGATTGCGACCTGGTGAACATAAGTCCCCCGCCGATCACTCCGATAATGCAATAGCGGCAGCCAGGGACATATTCGTAATGTCCAAGACTGTCGCTGGTTTACGTCCTCCGTTGTCTGAATTACGAGCCCGCAGAAACGGTTACGATCTGTCTCGTAGAAACGTTAAGTCGATTCCATAGATTAGCTGTAGCGATCCCGGTGATCAGGGTCGCCAATGCCGGTACATCGTAGTATCGTGCTGCTTCGTTAAAGATTTCATCGGGCACAGGATCTACTTGATCGTCAAGTCGGGTAACAGCTTCACTAAGCGCCAGGGCGGCACGCTCGGTATCGTTGAAGAATTGCGTGTCGCGCCAAGCCGGTAAGGCCAGTAGTCGCTCAGCAGATTCGCCAGCCGCCAAGGCGTTGCGCGAATGAAGTTGGACGCATACACTATCCCCATTGATTTGGCTTGCACGAAGATAGGCAAGGAAGAGCGTACGGCTTGGAATACCTGTTTTCTCTGCGGATGCAAACAGGGCTTTGCCAAGGGCTTGTAAGGCTTGAGCCGCATCAGATACGATCATTGCGGGACTATCCATTCTGGATTGCATGTTAAGCACTCCTTAAATAGGGATTAGAGCCGGATTGGCTCCTTATTATGCTGACGGATCGCCCCCCGGAATTTGTGACACAATTTTTTATAGGTTTTGTTAAACCTTAATGTTGATGCATAGTTTTCGCAAACTCATGACTTCAGTCATGAGTTAGAAAACATCGGATAGGGCGTGGCTTATGCCACGTTAACTATCCGATACATGTTTAGGTGACTATTACAACAATCCCTTTAATGTCAAGGTTTCTATAGGTGA
>NZ_JBYUPU010000046.1:0-56084 GCF_058135425.1 Paenibacillus sp. MAH-35 | reverse complement strand
CGAGAACGGTCGCCGTACACATCAGTAATTTGCGCAAAAAAATCGAGGCTGACCCTGCCAATCCGGAGAGAATCATTACGATTCGGGGAGCCGGATATATGCTGGTTGCCAGAACTGCGTTGTAAGCTAACACACGAACAACAAAATTGCAAGCTGAACTGATGGATCGGGGTCGGTCAAGATCCAGAAGAGATGCTTGATCAAACTAATCGGGAAATCACCAAGCTAAAAAAATCCCGCTTGAAAGGACTAGCCTCAAGCGGGATTTGATCTGATCATTACTCCTTGTATCCGTCTATCCTATCAAACACTTGCAGCGTCCGAATCAATACAACAGCGGCCTGCGCGCGTGTCGTTTCACCTTTCAGACTGAACTCGTTTTCGCCCGTGCCTGTCATAATGTGAAGCTTGACCATCAGGCGAACGTCTTTCAAGTAGGCGGAGTCCGCCTGGGCGATGTCCTTGTAGCCATTCAAGCTTACAAAATCCTTGGTAAGCGGCAGCTCCTCAAGTTTTACGACCGCCGCCAGCATATTTGCCATTTCTTCACGGGTCAGAGGTTGTTCTGGATTGAAGCTTGTACCGCTTACGAAGTCTAGCAGTCCAAGCTCCCTTGCTGTCGCTACCTCCTCGTAGTACCACGCTCCCGACTTCACACCGACATAAGACACTGCACTGCCGATCGATAGGCCGCGTCCGAGCGCCCGGATGAGCATGGCGGTGAACTCCGCTCTCGTAACGGTTTTGTCGGGTTCAAACCGTCCGTCCCCAACGCCTTCGCCAAGTCCCTTCGCCGCCGCAGTTCAACAAACGATTTGCCCCAATGTATGAGCAAAGCTAGCGGAAAGAACAAAAAATGTGTCAGTGCGAACTTAAAGATTTCTTTATGTTTCATATATAGAGCAATCTACTATGATAAATTAGAAGTAATATTTTGGGTTTTTGACGAAGAACAGCTAGCTGTCATGGGAGTGGTATATACAACCAGATACTTGGACTAAGGCATCGTTGCATGTGACGACATTTGTAATTAGGGGGGAATGGCGTGAATGTAAAATCCGTGCAGCCGGTCAGTGATTATTTCAAAGCGATGCAGCAATGCAAGGACGCACGCGCGACGAAGGATCAGTCGTGTTTGGCGTCTATTCGAAATATACTCATGCTGGGCAAGAAGCTACGCACCGACGAAATGGATTATTTACAGCGACATGATCCCCATCTACATGATCAAGCAATAAGCCTCTCGATGGAACGCCAAGCGTATGAGGATGCATTGCAGCATAGCCGTAACAAAGCGGATGCGAACTATTATAACACGTTCAAGCTGATGCAGATTGCCGGACAACTGAAGCATGGTGGTTCCGAGGAGCTGCTGATGCGCGCGAACGCGATTCAGGAAGCCCATCGCGAGTTCGTGCGATCGAGCAAGTATGCCTCACTGAGGTCAGAAGGATACGCACCCCGTAAATTACGATGATGAAACCATAGCAAATTTATATTGATCCAGAAATTAACATTATATATTGTGCGACAGTATGGAGGGGTAGACGGATGACGTTATCGATTAACTCGTATAACTTGATGAATTCGATTGGCAGAACGACGTCTTTGAGTTTCCAATCTTCCAATAGTTTGGGTGCGAACCCTTTATTCTCAAAGTTCGTTTCGAAGAGCAAGCCTAATGAGCAATATATCAAGACAGCAGCGACTGGGATTGTGAATTTTTTGAAATCTGTGCAGGATATGCAAGCATCGGCGCAAAAATTAATGCAGAAGGAATAACGATACGAACGCTCAAGCGTTGACCAAGCTAAGAGATGCGGTCCATGCAGCGAAGACGGGCGTAACCGCCGGTATTGTAACGGATGATAAAACAGGCAATAAGAAGCTTGAGTTAAGCAGCGACAAGACAGGAGCGGATCAGGCTTTCGAGGTTGAAGATATTACCGGCAACGCGATGTCGGCAACCGGCGTTAAGAATGCAACCCAATTAGCATCCAATGCGTCCTACAGCGTGAACGGCGGCGCAACTCAAACTTCGCAGTCGAACACGATTGATCTGGAGAAGGGCAAAGCTACGGCGACACTAATGGCACCGTCGATGAAAGCTGTAAAAATTCAAATCAAACCGGACGAAGACAAAGTCATCGCACAAGTTAAAGATCTGGTGTCGAGTTACAATACGATGCATGATCGCTTGAAAGAAGCCGGTGGAGTTATGAATTCATCTGTCCGTAAAAGCATGGAATCGTTAGTCAGCTCATCTAACTATGAGCGAATCGGTATTCACCGTAACGGCGATGGTACTCTCAAGCTGGATGAAGAGCAGCTTAAGATGAGCTTAAGCTCCAATTTCGATCAAACAACGAAAGCGATTAGCGGCAACTATGGCCTAGCTGACCGTCTAACATCAGCAGCAGAAAGATACAATGAAGTCCCGGCAAGCAGCCTGCTGAACTCGAAGGCTCGCCAGGTGCAGCAATTCGCTATGTACCAGTCATCGATGCAAATGGCTATGCTGACACAGGCAAGCGGGTGGGTCGTGAATTTGCTTTATTAACTAGATACAGGCAATAAACAACAATTTATAGATAAAGGATATAGTAGTTCAAAACCCGTTTGAGTAGATAAAAATCTATTCAGGCGGGTTTGTCCATGTAGTTGGTAGTGAAACCGACTCAGGCGGTAGCTGTGCAGGGCAGCGGGCTCGGGCTGGCGATTTGCAGGGAAATCGTACAAGCGCATGGAGGGACGGTTCGAGCGGAGAGCGACGGCAAGACGGGGTCGATATTTTATGTATCGCTTCCTTATATTATAAATAGAGGGAGGTGACGGTGTGGTAGACTCGCACAAAATCATGATCGTCGATGATGACCCACATATATGCGAGATTGTTCAGGCGTATTGCGAGCGTGAGGGTTTCATATCCTCCTACAGTCATAGCGGGACAGAGGCCATGAAGCTGCTTGAGTCTTTCGAGCCGGATTTGATTGTACTGGATATCATGCTGGCTAATGAAAACGGCATTGATTGGTGCATGAACGCACGTACCTACACGAATGCGCCGATCGTGTTTCTAAGCAGCCGTGAGGAAGACGAGGTGAAAATCAGCGCATTAACCTATGGCGGCGACGATTATGTGACCAAGCCGTTCAGTCCGGGAGTCCTCATGGCCAAGATCAAGGCTCATCTTCGCAGAGTGTCGACGGGCAGAAGAGAACAACTGCTGGAGTTACCGGGTTTGACACTGGATTTCTACGCACAGTCCGTCAACATGGGTAGTGAACCCATCTTTTTATCGAAAAAAGAGTTCAGTCTGCTGTCCTATATGGCACAAAACGTGAATCGTGTCGTTAGTAGCGATGCGTTGTTTCAGCTCATCTGGGGAACGGAGAGTCTGGAGGATACGAGAACGGTCGCCGTACACATCAGTAATTTGCGCAAAAAAATCGAGGCTGACCCTGCCAATCCTGAGAGAGTCATTACGATTCGGGGAGCCGGATATATGTTGATTGCCAGAAGTGCGTTGCAAGCGCGAACATAGCGTGCCACCCTGATTAAAGAATTCATGAAAAAATAGCGGCGTAGGGATTACCTCCCTTACACCGCTATTTTTCTAGTATTTTGAATGTTTGTTTAGTAGACATAGGCGTTGCAAAAGGATTGTTCTTGGTCTATGTCGATATGCTAGTGACCTTCGTAGAGCTTGAAACTATTCATCACCAAGGCCAGCCTGGGAAACCTCCGCCGCCAGATTCTGCACCAAGAATAACTTTATAGATTACGTTGTGTGCAGGCATTGCAGTTGAGCCTCCGTAACTTAATTCCGGACCTCCATTTATCGCTTCCCAACCGATAACCTCATAGCCTTCATAGTTATTTAACATAGGATGGGTAAACTGGGCCTCATATCGGTAGATCTCTTCTGATAGGACTTAACCTCTTCCGTCAAGGTACACCGTTCAGATCAAAGGTTGCCTTGTACAAACGCTCGTAATAGAGATTCCGGCTGATTCTCCCCCCAACTTTCATATAAAGAGCGGTTCAGACGGATAACCGGATGCGGTCTCCGTTTACAGTCAATCGATGAGCTTGAGCAAATCATAGGTGTAATACACAAACTCAGGACTATAAGGGAGTTGATCCAACAGTGATTTATAACAACTGAGCAGCATATACGACAGTGCAGTAATGGTAAAGTCGTGCGAACCGAGTCCAAGATATGTCTCAACAACTGTATTTTGGTCTATTCACTGTGTTGTTTGGCGATTGGTATTGGCATGTTAAGGCTAAGGATGTTGCGGGCAATACGGCGAATGCGATGTCGCTTTCGTCTGCGAGCGGCTTCCCCAGGATCGCTTTCGTATGTGCCGGATATGAAGCCTGTTATAGACCTCAACGGTACATCTCTTGTAACTAATAAATCCGATGACAAGGATATCCAGAAAGCATCGGTAGACGGTTTGCCCCGGGGCCAAGTGATGGGACCGATTGTAGATTTTAACATGGAGATCATAAATACCAAGGTTTTCCCCATGAGTTTGTGGATGCTCATGAGCTACGTAAGGGATCGGGGACAGCTTCCAGTATAACTGCGGCTAGACGTGGACGAAGGGCGTTCACTCTTCCCTTGGAGGACCGGGTGCGCGTTTCTTTATTCGCAGACTTCAGTCATGCAATTTACTGCTTGTCAACCATGAATGACACCTCATTAGCAATAACGATAGTGGTTCGCTATACTGAGTATTAGTAACAGGATGGGGGGGGACGCAAGATGAATTGGATTGCCATTCAGCCTTATTACAAAATTGAGAGGAGAGTAACCAGTTTTGAGCAGGTCACAGTCAAAGAAGATCGATTCATGTATTTGTTTGAGAAAAAAATAGTGACCGAGACTCATGATTTCCCAATTAAGAACGTTTTCGACCTATCGTATAAGCGAATTGGGAAAGAGGGGGGACTGTTTTACTTGCATACGTTGCAAGGCGTGTACTCCTATACGGTTGCTGGTGATCCGCAGAGCTTTATTGACGCGTTTAAGGCACTTGTTCATTCGTCAAAGGTGCTGTGACCGATTTTTTTCAGCTATTTTGGATGTTGGCCTATTCTCTAACCATACATAAGAAGGGAGCAAGCTACTTCTTGATTATCATACAATCCCCCGTTGGAAACTGGACAATATCCGCCGCAAACGCTTTGGCCACAGCTGTCGCCAGCCCCAGCAGTAGCGTTATCCCTTCATTCAGCTTACATCTCGTCAGGTTCAAATGCTCCAGCAGATCGGAAGTGACCGGTTCCGTCAGAACATGAACCGTATCACTGAATCCATGCCCGTATCTCGGCCAAGCCGGGCTGTCTGAACGGAGATTGCGGAGCATGCACGATTTCATGTGGATGGAGCCCCGATGAAATCTTGCCTGATGGAGCTGATATGTACATATTAAAACGTTCTCCAACCAATCAAATTTCAGTTGCAAATATTCAAGGATCAGCAGAGAGACAATAAAGATCGCAGCGGAGCCAATTGCTTTCCATAGCTCATTGTAGGCAATCGGTTGAACAATGGTCGTACCGATTGAGATCATGATTACAGTTGTAGCGACGCTCATCTGAGAAATTGATTTTCTCCCCGCAATACGAAGAAGCAGCATCCCGGCAATGACCAAAAAGGCTGATTTCCCAATCCAAGCCATATCCATTATGTAACCTCCCCATTTAGAATATCCAGAAATAGGGTAAGTACTTTTGTCTAGATTTATTCATCCTAATGATTCATTGGCGGCTGGTGGCAGCAACGCTGGGACTACTCCTTGTAGGAGCGGATAGAAAAAGGAGCGGAAACCCGCCCCCGTTATGGTTTAGCCAATCAGAATATGATCCTCGGGGTAGCCAATTTTGGATAAACGCTTTTTTTGAGCTAGGGCAAAGGCCAGTGTGAGGGGACCAAGTCGTCCGGCATACATGGTAATGGTCACGATGATTTTACCAAGCGGAGACAAATCGCTCGTCAGGCCCATGGATAATCCGGTTGTACTAGAGGCCGAAGTGGCCTCGAAGAGTACCTCCAGAAAGTGCTCCTCCAGCATGCCTTCCGAAACCGTCAGCAGTAGGGAGACCAAAAGCACAACGGCAAGGGAACTGGACCACAACAGCCAGTGCGCGCATGACCGTCTCGCCTGCGATTTTGCGCTCGAAGGCGTGAATTTGCCCGCCGCCGCGGAACGTATGAATGGTTGCCAGTACAAGAACAAACACCGTATTGATTTTAATGCCACCGCCGGTTCCGCCTGAAGCGGCTCCAATGAACATTAATATGATGATCAGGAATTGTGACGAGGCCAACATGCTTCCGATGTCAATGGTATTAAAACCGGAGCTTCTGGGCGTAGCCCCTTGGAACAGGGAGGCCCATACCCGCTCCCCAGCAGACAAGGAACCGAAGGTTGCGGGGTTCCAGCTTTCCAGCAAATAAATCAAGCAGAAGCCTACGGCAAACAAAATGCCGGAACCGAGCAAGACAACTTTGGCATGCAGCGATAACTTGCGCCATGAACGTTTGCGGAAAACATCCACAATGACAATATAGCACGGTCATAAAGCCAAGGCCGCCCACCTGAATCAGTATCATAATGACGACTTGTCCGAAGGTAGAGAACACACTTCCTGTATCCACCACAACCAAGCCATTCACACAAATGGCGGAGGTTGCCGTAAAGAGGGCATTCAACAGCCCGATCGATTGACCCGACGAGGATGAATAGGGGAGCGTCAAAAGCAAAGCACCGAACCAGATCAAGCCAAAAAAGACGATTAATATAAGTTGGGGAGGGCTCGTTCGCGTCTTCAGCCGGTTGACAATAGAGACAAGGATAGCGAATAGGGAACGGCTATGAATACGTTTTTCATTTCTGTTCATAGTCGTCTTCCAGGTCTCGAATATCTGAATTGCTTCCGATTATTACCAGAATATCCCCTGTATTCACTTCATCTTCCGCCTTCGGAGAAATATTGATATGAACCCCCTTCTTGATCGCCATAATCGTACACCCGTACTTGGCCCGAATATTTAATTGTTGTAGAGATTTGCCGTTCATCGCAGGTGGGGCCTTCAGTTCAACCAAATTGTGGTCGGGAGACAACTCGATGTAGTCAATCAGATTATCAGAGCTTAACTGCTTTCCAAGACGAGCAGCCATGTCTCGTTCCGGATATACAATATGATCTGCGCCTATTTTAAATAGGACCTGGCCATGCATTTCATTTTTGGCTTTGGTTGTTATTTTGGGTATATTTAATTCTTTAAGCAATAAGGTTGTTAAAATGCTCGCTTGCAAATCATCGCCAATAGCCACGATAGCATGAGTAAAGTTCCGCGCTCCAAGCTCTTTCAGCACCCCTTCATCTGTACAATCGGCTTGAACGGCATGGGTTGCTATGCCGGCTATGTCCTGAACAAGTTGCTCATCTTTATCAACGGCGAGCACTTCGTGACCATTTTGAACCAAAGTACGCACCAGGCTCGACCCAAATCGGCCCAGACCAATCACAATAAACTGTTTTTTCATGTCCTCCACATCCTTCTAAAGAAATTGATCCGTATGACGGTTTTTCCGGGAAAAGAACAAAAAAGCTTGGAGCAGAGAAATTCTGCTGCCAAGCTTCGGAATGTGAGGGCAGGACAAACCAAAGACGCATTCATGTTCTCTCTCATGACGCCTACGAGGTTAGCTGTCGGATTCGGGTCTGAGAGTCCCCGTTCTTTCTGCAAATGAAAGAATTTACCCCTGAAGCGAAAAACGCTTCGTTGGTTCCCCCGCTCCTTCATTAAGGATTAAGCGATGAATATGAAGTTGTTGTACCCTATCATAAAGCAGTTCATTTCCAAAGTAAACAGATGACCCGGATCATCCATTATCGATTGCCCCCATAGTTATAATTCCGCGCCGTCCCCCCTTGTTTCAGCTATGGGGATAAAAAATGCTTCGGATGCGAGGCGGCTTTAGGGTTGAATGCAACGGTACTTTCAGGTAATAATACGAAGATAAAGCTTAACCGGTTTCAGTTTATTTGAGCAGAGCTTGGGAAAGGGGATGATGGTTATGGCTGTACATCCATTCAGATCCACTGCACTTATTCATTTCACTTCATCACGAGTCATTCTCCTAAGTTTTGCCATTCCGATCTTGTTAGGGGCGATTTTGCTAGCTTTGCCCGTCTCTTCTGCATCCGGCAGCAGTATCAGTTGGTTGGACGCGCTTTTTACTTCGACGTCAGCCGTATGCGTTACAGGATTAGTTGTTGTAGATACAGGGACAGCCTACTCTTTGTTTGGGCAAATTGTTATTATGTGTCTGATTCAGATCGGCGGACTCGGATTTATGACATATAGCGTCCTGGTAGCGGTCGTGTTGGGCAAAAAAATAGGCTTGAAGGACCGGCTGCTTATTCAGCAATCGACGAATGCGCTGTCTACGCAGGGAGTCGTGAAGCTGTCGCTTGGTATTTTTGCGGCAGCTGTTGTTATTGAAGCGTTCGGTGCCATTATTTTAACGATTCGCTGGATGGGCGACATGGACTTTATAACCGCGCTTTATTACGGTATCTTTCACTCCGTTTCATCTTTCAATAATGCGGGATTTGGCTTGTGGTCAGATAGTTTGAGCCGATATGTAGGAGATCCGCTGATTAATATCGTAATTCCGTTGTTATTCATCATGGGCGGCCTGGGGTTTACCGTCATTCTTGATCTTTGGAAAAATCGGAGCTGGCGCAAATTGTCACTTCACTCCAAAATCGTGTTATCCACTTCTGCGATTTTATGTGCGGGAGGCTTTCTTGTAATCACAACCATTGAATCATTTAATCCTGACACGTTCGGTGCATTGACAGGATCAGAAAAAATGTGGGCAGGATTTTTTCAGGGGGTAGTGACGAGAACGGCAGGATTTAACACCATCGATATCGCATCGATGATGACGGCTTCTCAATTTTTTATGATTTTTCTGATGTTCATTGGGGCTTCCTCCGGATCAACCGGGGGAGGGATCAAGACAACTACCTTTGTCGTTCTGCTGCTCACGTTAATCAGCATTGTGACAGGGAAGCGGGATGTTCAAATCATGCATCGAAGAATTCCGCAATCGATTATTATGCGTGCCTTAGCTGTCATGGTGATATCAGTTGGCGTAGTCATCGCGGCCACCTTTCTGCTTACGTTAACCGAACATAGCCTGCAGAAGGATTTTATGGAAGTTCTGTTTGAAGTCACATCGGCCTTCGGCACAGTGGGCTTATCCATGGGATTGACACCGGAGCTTTCCGCGCTCGGCAAGCTGATCATCATCCTGACCATGTTTATCGGCAGGCTCGGGCCATTGACGCTGGCATTTGCTTTGTCGCAAAAGCAAAGTCGGGAGAAATTCCGTTATCTTGAGGAGAAGGTGCTTATTGGCTAGAGAGATCCCCTTTTTCGGGGAGCCTCTCTCCCAAGCATGGAGCTCCGGGTCAACGGGCCCGGAAGTCCGCGAGAATGATAAATCGTTCAGGCAGGTTAGCCCGTAATGGTAAGGTCAAAAAAGCTCTCACCTTGTTAAGGTGAGGGCTTTGTATCGATAGTAGATGCGATACCATCACAAATAAGATATTTCATTCCGCCATCAACTGCCTTAAAAACGCCAGTGTTGAAGTCTGTATGAACACTTCGGTAAAAGACGCCTTCGATCTTGCCAGGAACAAGGGAATTCAATCGCAGTAATAAGCGGTTCCCGTCTCTTACAAGATAGGCTTTAACCCCTGCTTCATAGTCTTCGTCTTGTTTTTGCCTCTCGCGCCGTACAGATACGATATGAATATCTACACCTTCGATGAAATGGAGAAGCTGATTAATAATGGAACCTTTCGTAATCTCTTCCCATTTGGTTTGAGCCGACTGCCCGATAATAATTTGTGTGATACGCTTTTCGTTTGCAATGTCTGCAATAACTTCTGCGACATTTCGGGAATCACTCTTTTCCACAATCAGTTCTGCTTGTAATGTTACGGCCATGGAGCTCCAATAAGCCATGTTTTTCTCCCGCGCCTCACTATACCGGTTATCATGAATCGGATCTACCGTAAGCAAGGTAAGCGGTGCTTGTAAAGCGGTAGCCAGCTTCCAGCCGCGGCGAATTAATAACTCTGAGCTTGGTCCGTAATACAGACAAACGAGTATTTTTTCTTCAGTTTCGGTTATCTTGGAGTCAGATGTTGTGATCATTTTACGTGTCCCCTGTCGATAAAATATTCGCAATAACGAGCAGAAGCTCGCATCAGGTTGCTTAAAATGGATGATGAAAACCAGAATGAAACAAAAAGAAGCCGGAAGGAAGAGGGAACTTTCCGCGAATGAAATACATGATTTAGTTGTTGATGGACATAATACGTTATTTCTATTGCAAAGTAAATCGCCAAAACAGACTGAATATCAATCCGTTTTTGCCCAGAAAGTATGAACCGGGTCCTATTTTAATGCGGTGACGTTCATTTTTGATATTGTACTTGCAGTGTTCTTCACATCCGTGAATGTGAGCGGTCATTCAGCAGCGAGAAAGCGATATCCAACGCCGGGTTCTGTTACAATGTACTTGGGTTCCGCGGGATTGTCTTCAAGCTTCTTCCTCAAGTGCCCGATGTATATGCGTAAATAATGCCGATTGGAATCATCGTGCTCGTTCCAGACTTGCTTCAGCAATTGGCTTTTTGTAATGACTCTCCCTGCATGGATAGCCAGAATTTTCAACAAATCAAATTCCGTCGGAGATAGCTTGACTGGTTCTCCCTTTAATTCCACACTTCTTTGCGCAATATTGATCGTTAGTTCCCTATGGTGCAGAACCGGCTCTTCTTGAGCCCTGGCTGAGTGTCGCAGCGCTACGCGAATCCGCGCCACTAGCTCTCCCATTCCGAAAGGTTTGGTCACATAATCGTCGGCCCCATTATCCAGCGCAAAGATTTTATCCGCTTCCCTGTCAATGGCAGTGAGGACGATTACTGGCAAATCGGACCGTTCCCGAATACCCCTCAGTACATCCAGGCCGGATAGATCCGGCAATCCCAAGTCGAGTATCACGAGATCCGGAGCGGCGAGAGAAACTTGCTCCAGTCCCTCTTCTCCGGTTGACGCTTCGTATACGTTGTATTTATGGGCTTGCAGCGTCACCTTGAGCAACTTCCGTATTTGAGTGTCGTCTTCCACAACAAGTACTCGAACATGATGTTCATGGTTTGACATACGTCTCGCCCTCCTATTGCTCGCTAGCCTATTAGTTATCTTGGACAAGCGGAAGCGATATTGTGATGATGGCTCCTTTAGGTGCGTTAGGCTGGGCGGAGATGGTTCCTCCATGAAGTTCGGCGATCCCTTTGCTGATGGCCAGCCCCAAGCCCGTTCCCGTGAGGTGCCCGGTTTGTTCGGAACGATAAAATTTTTCGAAAATGCGCTCCAACTCGTCTTCCTTAAGCCCGACACCTTCATCGGCAACAGTTAGTTCGACGAATTCACTGCCTGCCTTGACAGACAGGATGATCTCGCTGTAATCGGGGCTATATTTGATCGCATTGCTGATCACATTGATCAGCATTTGCTCAAGCAGAGCTTCATCGCCAAGAACGATGGGGATTTCATCGGGCAGGGCAAGGCGGATCGTGCGATGCTCCTGGTAGCCTTTCAACTGCATGAAGGTAGAGCCGATGATTTCCTCCAATTCGCACTCATCTTTCCGTAAGGTAAGCATGCCGCCTTCGAGCCGGGCCATACCCAGCAAATTCAAAACCAACCGATTCATACGAAGCGCGCCATCGCGAATGGTCACAAGAAGTTCCATTCGTTCCTCGGCGGTAAACAGTTTCTCGCCATCGATCAGCCCGGTTGCCGAACCGATAATGGCTGCGAGCGGTGTACGAAGCTCGTGCGAGACGGAGTTCAATATGGCGATGCGAAGCCGCTCGGATTCGGCAGTCAGATGGGCCAGCTTTGCCTCTTCCTCGAACTTGACACGTGCGACTGCACTGGCCGCCAACCCGCCAACCGCTTCAAATAACAAGGCTTGTTCCGGTAAGGTTTCGCTTCGCTCGTGCTTGGAAATAAGAACCATAACTCCGAATCTTTGTTCCTCAATCTGAAGCGGGATAAAATGCCCGATGAGTCCTCCGGTATGTGAAATTCTTTTTTCCAATGACGTACCTTCTTTGTAGACGCGTTTAGCAAGCGCAAGCTCGGCTTGTTCCTGTACATGATGGGAAAATGGGCTGGAACGACGGGCGAGCGTAAGCTCATTGTTGTTTTCAGCCAGATAGATCGTTACGTCCATTTTCAGGATTTCAGATAGCTGTCGGGAAAAACGGTCCAGCAATGACGGCATATCGACGGCAGAGCTAATCTGTTTACTGAGCGCATAAAGCGTGGCGGTTTGCTTCTCTTTTTGCTTGGAGTAGAGCACCTGCTGTTTGAGCCGGGCTGCCAAGCTGGCGGTTAATACCGCAACTGCTATATAAACGGCAAAGGAAATCAAATACCTAAGATCCGCGACGGTAAAACTGAGCACCGGCGGTACAAAAAAGAAATCAAAGGACAATACGCCCAGGAAAGCGGCGAAGAAAGCCGGACGCAGTCCCCAAACTACCGCATTAAGAAGCACCGGAAGCAAGTAGATCAGCGAAATATTGGCCAAATCAAAGGCGAGCCCGAAAGGTTGTATTAGGATCGTCATTCCCGCAATTAGCAGCGCGGTAGTGATGTAAGGACGCAAATCGTGCTTGGTATGAAAAAAGGGCATGGCTGAACCTCCTGCTGCGCTTATGACTAAAACTGAGACTGTCGATTCATTATGAACAACCAAGTGGAAAGTGAAAAGATTGCCTTCTGGCGAGTTTTGTTCGGAATCCCAAACCTTAAATTCCATTTAAATAAAGGGATTCCGGACAACCTGTCTGAGCAGAAGAAGGCAACTTTTCACTTGGAACGGCCAGATAACACTTCTACACATTTAATCGACAGTCTCAAACTCACCATTAGCGTACTGTAAATACTGCGCAAAAGAAATGGTTCCAGGGGGTAAAAGTTCCGTAAAAATGATGGAAAAGATCGAAAAACGGCGTGTGAAGGAGGGAGATGAAGGAAATAGAGGCCAGGGAATCAGATCGAGATGTAGAGAAGAAAATGAAACCAATTTACCTCGCGGCTCGCTTTACAATTATTTGCATGGGGAGTAACATTCGGTTCATGAATTCAATGATTCACTGTGCTGAATTGCCTTTCAGGCAAACGGGGGAACCAATCACGGAAGCTTGTGTGAGAGCGAGCATCCGTACGGGGTGAATCCTGCCGCCGGAATATGACCCGGTTGCAGGTAGGGCGACTCTCACCGCCCGAATCCGTCAGCTAACCTCGTAAGCAAGAGCAACTCTTTGGAAAATAGCGTTGCTTATGGAGAGAGGATGATGAAGCTTGTGATCGTAACTTCCGACCACAGGGCTTAGGCCTCCTGTGGTTTTTTTGTAATTAACTAACTACGCAAGCGACATAAGAGAGGCAACATTTATTATAACTAGACACGGGTTTACTCGCTTTGCCTTGGAAGTTGAGGAAGAGCAATCTCAATTCGTTAGCTTCTTTTTTGTTGCCTCCCCGTGTAGGGATAGGAGGGACACACGTGAACGATCAAGACGATTATCTTCTCGTTTCAGCGCCTACCGAAGCCGGTCTAGCATTTCTGCGGGTGCTGGCGGCAAAGGGATCGCATTATGCTGCATTAACCTACAATAAAGCGGAGAAGCAAGCTCTGGAGGAAATGGGAGTAGAGGACATTCTTATGGTGGATACAAAAGACAGTCGTTCACTACTGGTCCCCGAGCTGCCGATCGGTAAGGTTTACTTGTTTGAACAAAGCTTGGATTTGTGCTGCAGGTATATTCAAATATGCCGTTCCTGGACGGCAAAGCCGATTTATGTCATCACACAGGGGAATAATGCCCGGCTCATCTACAAAGGGCTTGGTGCGAAGTACGTAATTTTATCACAAGGGACGGACTTGTCCTTTCTGTTAAGCGAGTAAACGTAAAGCCTGTAAAGGAGACGTGAAAGTATGTTGGATATCGGAATGATTGCACTGGTTGCTATACTGGCTGCAGCCATGATAGGCCTCGCTGCTTGGGCAGGCAAGGTTGTCGAGGAAGGGCGTGAAGAAGCATGATGTGGGCGCTCGGTATCGTCGTGATCCTGTTGTTTGTTTATTTGGTTTACGCTCTGGTTAAGCCGGAAAAGTTCTAAAAAACGCCTGTTCTCAGGAAGGAGTATTGTGATATGGCTGGAATCCTTGCCGTTGTTGTTACATTGCTGCTGGTGCTGCTGCTGGCCCGGCCCACAGGGCTATATATGGCCCGAGCTTTTGAATATAACCGGACGGGACTGGACCGGTTTTACAGTCCATTGGAGAAATGGATTTATGCCATCGGAGGCATTCGTCAAGAGAATCAGACATGGCGAAAATATGCTGCCACATTAGTCGTCAGCAATACCGTCATGATTTTGCTCGTATATCTCGTGTTTCGGACACAGGCGTTTTTGCCGCTGAATCCGGCTGGCATTGCCAATATGGACCCGAGCCTAGCCTTTAATACGGCAATCAGCTTTATGACAAATACCAATTTGCAGCACTACAGCGGGGAGAGCGGATTATCGTACTTGTCGCAAATGATTGCGATCGTCTTTATGATGTTTACGGCTCCGGCTACCGCGCTTGCAGCGGTGTTCGCTTTTATGCGCGGGCTGGCAGGAAAACCGTTAGGCAATTTTTTCGTCGATATGACTCGTGCTATTACACGGGTATTGCTGCCGATTGCTTTTGTTACGGCCCTTATTTTTGTTGCGCTAGGCGTTCCACAAACGCTTGAACCGGCGGCGGTCGCTCAAACGATTCAAGGCGGTGAACAAACGATTGCCAGAGGCCCGATGGGTTCGTTCTTGTCCATTAAGGAGCTCGGGAATAACGGCGGGGGATTTATGGGCGTCAACTCGGCTCACCCGTTTGAAAACCCTAATGCAATTAGTAATTTGATTCAGATCCTGCTAATGATGTTACTTACGACATCCCTACCTTTTGCATACGGCAAGATGGTCGGGAATGCCAAGCAGGGACGGGTACTGTTTGTTTCTATGGCAATGCTCTTTATCGTTTTGCTGAGCGTTTCGCTAACGGCTGAACATGCTGGCAATCCGGCTCTGAATGCAATCGGCATTCAGCATGAACAAGGCAGTATGGAGGGCAAGGAGGTTCGCTTCGGAGTTGCACTATCTTCCTTATATTCAGTCGTAACAACGGCATCCGAGACGGGGGCGGTCAATGCGATGCATGATACGCTGACGCCAATCGCCGGGTTGATCACCATCGCCAACATGATGTTGAATACGACTTTTGGCGGCGTAGGAGCCGGCTTTATGAACGTACTGATGTATGCGATGATCGGCGTGTTTCTCTCCGGTCTGATGGTTGGGCGTACACCGGAATTTTTGGGCAAAAAAATCGAAGGCAAGGAAATGAAGCTGATTGCCGTCACGATGCTGGTTTCGCCTGTTCTCATTCTGGTTCCAACGGCAATTGCGCTGTTCAGCTATCCCGATACGCTGTCCAATCCGGGCTTTCACGGCCTGACGCAAGCGATGTACGAGTATACCTCGTCTGCTGCGAACAACGGTTCCGGATTCGAAGGGCTAGGTGACAATACATTGTTCTGGAACACGACAACCGGAGTCGTTATGTTTTTAGGCAGATATTTCTCCATTGTCGCTTTGCTTGCTGTAGCCGGGTCGCTTGCTGCCAAGAAGACGGTGCCGGAAACGACAGGCACCTTTAGGACGGACACGGGATTGTTCGCGATTGTATTTTTGGCTGCTGTGCTGATCGTTGGAGCGTTAACGTTCTTCCCAAGTCTCGTACTCGGCCCAATTGCAGAACAGTTGACATTGAAACCATAAGTTTGATTGTAATGGAGGTTCTCACGATGCAAACTAAAACATCCGGACTTAGCGGGTCGATTATCCGGAATGCTGTCAAGGAAGCGTTCATGAAGCTGGACCCTAGAGTCATGTTCCGTAATCCGATCCTGTTTGTAGTGGAGATAGGATTTAGCATCACATTATTTCTATGCTTTTTTCCCGGAGCGTTCCAAGGCTCGACACCGGCTTGGTTCAATATAGTGGTTGCCGCCATTTTGCTGGTGACGTTGTTGTTCGCGAACTTTGCGGAGGCATTGGCTGAAGGAAGAGGCAAGGCGCAAGCGGATTCGTTAAAGCGGACAAAAAAAGACATTGTTGCAAACAAATTGGTCGGCGGAGAGATCAAGCAGGTGGCTTCAACCGATCTTCGTAAAGGAGATATTGTCGTCATAACACAAGGAGAAATGATTCCGGGGGACGGCGAGGTTGTCGAAGGGCTCGCGTCGGTCGACGAATCAGCGATTACGGGAGAATCCGCGCCTGTCATTAAGGAAGCTGGCGGCGATTTTAGTTCTGTCACAGGCGGAACGCACGTCATCAGCGACCAGATCAAAGTAAGGATCACCAGCGATCCGGGAGAATCGTTTCTGGATCGGATGATTTCACTTGTCGAAGGGGCTAAACGGCAAAAAACGCCGAATGAAATTGCCCTGAATACGGTTCTGATCAGTTTGACCCTGATTTTCCTGATTGTCGTGGTGACACTGCCGTTTTTCGGGGACTACCTCAACATTGAAATTGATGTTCCCGTCCTGATTGCCCTGCTTGTTTGCCTTATCCCAACCACAATCGGAGGGTTATTGTCTGCGATCGGAATAGCGGGAATGGATCGGGTGACCCGGTATAACGTAATTGCCATGTCGGGGAAAGCTGTGGAAGCTGCGGGGGATATTAATACAATCATTCTGGACAAAACGGGTACGATCACATATGGCAACCGGATGGCGAGTGAATTTATCCCGGTTGGCGGCGCCAAACCGATTGAACTAGGCGAGTGGGCGGCGATTGGTTCAATGAAGGATGAGACGCCGGAAGGGCGTTCCGTGCTGGACTTGATGAAAAAGCTGGAACTCGGGTATAACGGATCAGTAGCTGCCGGTGGAGAGTTCATCGAATTCAAAGCGGAAACACGAATGAGTGGGATCGATTTGTCGGATGGCCGAAAAGTGCGCAAAGGGGCCGTCGACGCGATTAAAAAATGGGTAGCTGCCCAGAACGGGATCATACCGACCGATTTGGATGTGGCAGCTGATAGAGTAGCTTCTGCCGGGGGCACGCCGCTGGCCGTCGCAGTCGATAACCGAATTTACGGCGTCATCTATTTAAAAGATACGGTCAAGCCCGGGATGCGTGAACGTTTTGACCAAATGCGCCAAATGGGCATTAAAACGGTGATGTGTACAGGCGATAACCCGCTTACTGCCGCTACCATCGCGAGGGAGGCGGGCGTTGATGACTTTATCGCAGAGAGCAAGCCGGAAGATAAAATTGCCGTGATTCGGCGAGAGCAGGCAGAAGGTAAACTGGTGGCTATGACGGGTGACGGCACAAACGATGCGCCTGCATTGGCGCAGGCGGATGTGGGAATTGCGATGAATAGCGGTACGGTAGCGGCCAAGGAAGCGGCGAATATGGTGGATCTAGACTCCGACCCGTCCAAAATTATTGAAGTTGTAGCGATAGGAAAGCAGCTTCTGATGACCCGCGGCGCCCTGACGACGTTCAGCATCGCCAATGATATTGCCAAATACTTTGCCATCCTGCCTGCCATGTTTATGCTCGCCATTCCGGAGATGAATGCTCTGAATGTCATGCAGTTGGGATCGCCGATGTCGGCTATTTTATCTGCGCTTGTCTTTAATGCGATTATTATCCCGCTATTAATTCCGCTTGCGATGAAGGGAGTGGCGTATAAAGCAGTCAGTTCGGCGCAACTGCTAAAACGCAATTTGTTGATTTATGGCTTAGGCGGTGTCCTTGTTCCCTTCGCTGGAATCAAACTCATCGATCTTGTTATCCATATGTGGGTATGAAGAAAGGAATGACCTAAGATGAAATTATTGACATCCAGTCTACGAACCAGCTTGCTATTCATGTTATTATGCGGACTCGGCTATAACCTTGCAGTTACCGGAATCGCACAGATCGTGTTCCCCGAACAAGCTGAGGGGAGCTTGATTCAAGACGAAAAAGGAAATGTTATTGGCTCGAGGCTGATTGGACAGTTGTTTTCCGAACCTGAGTTTTTCCATAGCCGTATCTCCAGCATCGATTATCAGGCGGACGGATCGGGATCGCCGAACTATGCGCCGTCACATCCTGCATTGTTGGAGAGAATAACGAAATCCTTAGAAGAATGGAAGATCAATAATCCCGAAGTTCCTGTCAGCGGCCTTCCGATTGATCTGATTACCAACTCCGCCTCCGGCTTGGACCCCGATATCAGCCCGGAGGCGGCACGTGCACAAATTCCGCGGATCAGTCACTTGACCGGTATTGAACAGCAACATTTGGAAAGACTTGTGCAAGAACAAACGAGCCATCGGACGTTTGATTTCTTGGGCGAACCTGCGGTAAATGTATTGCAGCTCAATATCGAACTGCAGCGTTTGCTTACAAGGTAAACGAAATATGAATCTCCCTGCCTGCTTTTATCGGGCAGGGAATTTCCGTTTGCAAGCTGCTTCAGGGAAAAAGGAGACAAAAATGGAGCCATTCAAACGAAAAACGCCGGAAGAAATTTTATATTCCATCTCCAGGCTTCACCGAGGCCGATTAAAAATTTACATTGGTGCGGTCAGCGGTTCAGGTAAAACGTATCACATGCTTCAGGAAGGACAAATGTTAAAGCGGCAAGGGATTGATGTGGTTATTTGTGCCGTTTCAACCAGACAACGTCCCGGCACTTTGGAGCAGATCGGTGACTTGGAGCGGATTCCGAGCATCCATTGGGTGAAGGATGGTGTCGAGCACAAAGATTTAAATCTGGAGCGGTTGTATGAACGCAATCCGGAAGTTGTCCTCGTAGACGGACTGGCTCATCGTAACCGGAAAAGGGCGCTCCATCCGACAAGACTGGAAGACATTCGATGCCTTCTTGATAAAGGAATCAGCGTAATCGCTACGGTTAATGTCTATGAATTGGAAGGCGTAACCGAGCTCGCTTATAAGTTAACAGGCATTGCCGCAGAACATACCATTCCTTCCGATACCCTGGATTGGGCGGACGAGGTACGCCTAATTGATGTAACGCCGGAGGCGATACTGGAGCGATTATCGGATGGCCGTTTCCAGCATCCTGATCCTACCTTGTTCAAACGGGGAAATTTGGCGAAGCTTCGAGAGCTTGCCTTGCGGCTTGTAGCCGAAGGGGTCAATGAATCGCTGGAAAAGCATCGGGAGGAGGCAGGGTTATTTGGTCCATCCGGTGCAACGGAACGTATCCTTGTATCTGCGCAATACCATTGGAACGGTTCGATCTATGTTCGCAGAGGTCAGCAGGTTGCCAAACGGCTTGGTGGCGATCTTCTGGTCGTGACCTTTATCAATCCTAAAAAAACGTTGTCTAAGGAGGCTTCGACCTTTAAACGTTCGCTTCTTCAAATGATCAAAAAGGTAGAGGGGACATTCGAAGAAATTCCGCTCGCTTCCCGGCGCGCTCTGCCTCGGAAATTGGTTCACTTTGCGGCCAGTCATAATGTCACCCGTATCGTCATGGGGCATTCCAAGATGAGTCCATGGCAAGAGTTTTGGAGGGGATCGATCGCAAACCGGCTGTTGAGCCTAATTAAAAATGTCGACCTCTTGTTTATTGCAGACCGCTCGGAACAGGAAGGCAGGCGGATCTTGCCAGCCGGAACGCAGCAAAAGCGGGAGCCGAGCTCCTATCATCGGCTGACGGATCAGGAGATGAAAGAAAGAATACAAAAAATAAGACGCGGCAAATTTAAAGTCTATATCGGCTCTGCGCCCGGCGTAGGGAAAACGTATACCATGCTGCGGGAGGGGAACGATCTGTTAAAAAAACAGGTCGATGTCATAATCGGCCTGCTGGAGACACATGGTCGCACCGAAACATTGGAACAGGTAGGCGCGTTGCCGATGATACCCAGAAGCAACACTCACTACCGGGGGGTGGAACTCGAGGAAATGGACGTGGAAGCGATTCTGAAGCGGAATCCGGAGCTCGTATTAATTGACGAGCTTGCCCATACCAATGTACCCGGCAGCAAGAATCGCAAACGTTATGAAGATGTGCTGAGCATTTTGGATGCCGGGATTTCCGTCATTTCCACGATGAATGTGCAACACCTCGAAAGCTTGAATGATGCAGTTGAACAAATTACAGGTATTCGGGTGCACGAAACCGTTCCGGACCATATCCTGCATTTGGCGGACGAAGTCCAGCTCATTGATGTATCGCCTTCGTCCTTGCAGCAGCGCATGAGAGAAGGACGGATCTATGCAGCCAATAAAATAGAACAGGCATTGAATTCCTTTTTCAAGACAGGAAACCTGATTGCGCTGCGTGAGCTTGCACTTCGGGAGATTGCGGATGATGTAGATGAGCGATTGGAGTCCTGGGAGCGCAAAGCCTCGCTTCGTGGTCCATGGCGAAAAAAAGAAACGATTTGTGTTGGCGTGACGGCAAGTCTTAACGCGGAGCGTTTGATTCGAAGGGGATTTCGTATCGCCTATCGTTTGAAGGCCGAGTGGTATGTGATTTATGTTCACAGAGGAAGTGTAATTCCGGATGAAGTGAACAAACGAATCGAACGCATAAAAGAACTGTCCGTGCGATTGGGAGGTATATTCGAAGTGCAGTTTATTGATAAGGAACGAGATGTGGCTTCCGTTCTGATCGGCAAATCGGACGAGAAAATGGCAACACAGATGGTTTTGGGGCAATCTGCAAGGAATGTTTGGAAACTTGTGCGCCATGGCTCAGTCGTCAAAACGGTGCTCCGTCATGCCCGGCATATGGATGTTCTGATTGTTGCGGACTATGCTCCTCATGCCAAACCGCTGGACAAATAAAACTCATTTACTCTATTTTTCTTCAAATCGATATTCCGATAAGCATAATCCTGTCAATCACACGCCGAGTAACCAATTATTGACCACCTGGTCAAATGGCGATATATTAAGAATAAAACAACATTGACCAGTTGGTCAAAAATGCAAAGAAAGAGTGAAGTTATGAATAAAGCGGGCTGGGATATGACGGGGAAAGTGTCGCTTATTACCGGAGCCAACGCGGGGATCGGGAAACGGGCGGCTAAACGGCTGGCCGCGCTCGGATCGGAAGTCATTGTCGTATGCCGGAATGCCGTAAGCGGAGCGGCAGCGGTCGAAGAAATTAGACGCGACACGGGCAACGTCAAGGTAAAACTGCTGCAAGCCGATATGTCGTCGCAAAGAAGCGTGCGGATTCTCGCGGATGAGGTCCGGACCCATTATCGGAGACTTGACGTTTTAATCCATAACGCCGCCAACTTCGACCTGACCTTAAAGAAGCCCCGGATTACGGACGACGGAGTGGAAACGATTTTTGCAACCAATCATCTGGCGCCATTTCTGCTAACACATTTACTGCTCGACATGCTCAAGCGAACCGCCCCTAGCCGGATTATTACGATTGCTTCCAAGGGGCTTCTGACGTTCCCTGGACTTACAATCGAATTTGATAATCTGAACGGAGAGAAGAAGTTTTCTCCGACTCACGCTTACTATCATTCCAAACTGGCGCAGCTTATGTTTACCTACGATCTGGCCCGGAAGCTTAAGGAGTCCGGTGTTACCGTAAACTGCATACGCGTGCCAAGCGTCAAGATTGATGAGGGAAGACACGCCGAGTATGTGGCCGGATGGTTACAAGCTGTTTACCGGCTGAAACGCAGCTTTTCGATTGAGCCCGATACGATGGCGGAAACGTATGCTTACCTTGCCGCCGAACCGGCGTTAGTCGGAGTAACCGGCAACTATTATTCCGAGAAAAATAAGGTTGTGTCTTCCTCCAAGAAATCCTATGATGAAACCGTTTGGAGAAAATTATGGGAGACCAGCGCACGGATGACCGGACTTCATTCAGGGGGGATCGATCATCGAAGCTAAAGAACAGTTGGTACTCAAGTGCGCGCTCGCTGAATTCAGCGAACACGGCTATCGAAATGCATCTACCAATCGAATTGTAAAAGCGGCCGATACGTCCAAAGGTATCCTATTTCATTATTTCGGAAGCAAAAAGCAGCTGATGCTCACGGTGCTGGACCAG
This sequence comes from Paenibacillus sp. MAH-35, assembly GCF_058135425.1. NCBI lineage: Bacteria > Bacillati > Bacillota > Bacilli > Caryophanales > Paenibacillaceae > Paenibacillus > Paenibacillus sp. MAH-35. The sequence goes on along the minus strand of NZ_JBYUPU010000046.1, from coordinate 33,780 downwards.
TCTCTGGATGTGTTCGACCAGTACTTGGAAAACGAAAGGAAGGAGCTGCCGCCGGAACTATTGGCCCGTTACTTAGCCCTTAGCAAGGCGAAGGTGAAAATGTTCGTGGAATATCCGATGATCTACAAGCTGGTTTCCGATGTGTTCCGGGAAGTGCCGGAAGAGCTGGGTGAGGAGATCGTTATACGGCAACGGCGCATGCAGGCACGATACGTCGCTACTTTCTTGGAGGATGCCGATTATTCCGCATTCTCGCCCGAATTTGAGCGGGAGAAGGTGGTTCAGCTGATTCATTCCGTACTAGACCAACTTACGCACCGATTCATGGAACAATTCAAACATTATCCGGATCGGGGACTTTCGGAATTGCCGAACATAATCCGAGAGTTCGAGGAATATACGGACATGCTGAAAAAAGGGATTTATAAGAACGATTTACGGTAAGACTTATTAGCAAGGACATCTGAATAGGGTCGGTATCGCCTTCCTTTCAATATTGTGAATAACCGTCGTTTCAAAATGGCGGTATCTCGTTGCATCATGTCGAGGGTTTTAGGAAGAGCCGCAGCCCGAATTACACATTCCGAGTGTGCAGCAAGCGGGGGAGAGGAAATCTCCCCCGCTTGACGTGCGGTTTAATGGAAGGAACTTATGAACGGCAGGCCGCTCTTCACACGGCTCGAACGGAAGCGGCGCATCGGCCAACGAACGCCTCGAACAGCGCGGCCGCCGCCGCATCGGTATCATGCATCAGCTCGGGGTGCCACTGGACGCCAAGAACGAAACGGTCCCCCTTCATCTCGATTCCCTCGATCGTTCCGTCGCCGGCGGTCGCCGTGACGAAGAACTGCGGACCAACCGTTTTCGCCGCCTGATGATGGAAGCTGTTGACGGCCATCCGGTCGGTTCCGACGATAGCGCACAGCTTCGTTTCCTTTTCGATCATCACCTGCTGAACGGCTTCATGCTTCGGGGATAATCCGGCGTAGCTGTGGTTCGCGCTGCCTTCCCGCTCGGAGGGGAGGTCCTGGTACAGCGTGCCGCCTCCGGCTACGTTCAGGAGCTGGCAGCCGCGGCATATGGCGAGAACCGGGATCGTCGTCGACCGCAGCGCTTCGCCGATCAAGGCGAGCTCATGACGGTCGCGCCCGGCATCGACCGCGCCGATTTTGTCGCTGCGCTTTGCGTTGTAATAGCTGGGGTCGATATCCGAGCCTCCGGTAAACAGAAGACCGTCGAGCGAGCGAAGCAGTTTCGAGTAGTTGCCGGACTGCTCGTATACGGGGATAATAACAGGAATGCCGCCTGCACGCTCGATCGCTTTTACATAGTCGTCCGCTACGTGCTGGATCGTTTGATCGGAGAGGGCGAGTCCTTGATTCGCTTGACGGCTTGGATCTGTTGTGCGGTTGGATGTAATGCCTATTAGAGGTTTCATCGGTGTTGACTCCTTCAGGGAATAATTGGCTCCGGCAGGGATGAGGCTTGCAGGCCGGACCGTCTGGCGATGTTGTGCTGCCTTAACTATGAGAAAGCAATAACCGTGCCAATGGAGGGAATGTTCAACGAGCGATTGAGACAACGGCTGGTTTCGATCGGAATCAAAGCAGAATTTCCGGATGCTGCACTTATGTCGGACGTGTTATTCGATTAATTGGCTAGTCCAATAACGGTGCAAAGTGTACGGAATTATTATTTAAGATAACCAATTAACGATAATGCCGGTCGTCTGTCCATATGCTTTGATTGGCACGATTATTGCATGCTTTTTTTATTGAGCGGAATTCATCCGAAGTAACGGGGGGATACAAGTGGATTGGTATAGGGAAGTGTTAAAGAGAAAGGAAGCTTTACTTGAAGATTTATGTTCGCTGCTCCGCATACCAAGCGTGAAAGATCCCGCAACCCAAAGACCGGGTCAGCCGATGGGAGCAGGAATCGCACAAGCTCTAGGCTGGATGCTGGAGCAGGCGGAAAGCTCCGGTTTCCGGACGCGCAATCTGGATGGTTATGCGGGATATGCGGCGTATGGGGAAAGCCGCGGTGAAGACTACATCGGGGTGTTGTGCCATCTGGACGTCGTTCCCGCCACCGGCGATTGGACCCATCCTCCGTTCGAACCGGCGATCGTGGACGGCAAGCTGTACGCCCGGGGAGCGATCGACGACAAAGGGCCGACGATCGCCGCTTATTACGCGCTGAAGATCGTTCAGGAATCGGGCTTGCCGTTAAAACATAATGTGCGGCTCATATTCGGAACGGACGAGGAAAGCGGGATGGCTTGCGTACGTAAATATGTGGAGGAGGAGCGGCTTCCGGTCGCCGCGTTTTCGCCCGATGCCGGTTTTCCGATCATTCATGCGGAGAAAGGACAGCTGAATCCCGTCTTCACTCTCGACTTGACTGCGGCGGGGGAGGAGCGGCATGCTCCGGCATACCTCCTCGCTTCGTTCGAAGCGGGAGAGCGCGTGAATATGGTGCCGGACAAAGCGGTAGCCCGGGTGAGTGCTCCCCGCCCGCTGCTGGATCGGCTAATCGCCGATTTTAGGCAATATGGGGAAACACTCCGTTTGCCTTGCGAATGGGACTTGGATGAGGACGCCGATCGCGCGGTATTGGCTATTTACGGCAAGTCGGCGCATGGGGCTTATCCGATGAAAGGGCTTAACGCCGCTCTCGTCATGGCGCAGTTTCTGCGCGGATATGAGCTGGATGCGGCAGGGGCTGCGTATATCGCGTTTCTGGACGGCAAGCTGGCCGGCGACTGCTACGGCGAGAAGCTGGGCATTGCCTACAAGGACGACATCTCCGGTCCGCTTACCGTAAATGCGGGCGTCCTCCGATACGAACACGGCAAAGGAGGCTCCGTCTCGCTCAATATCCGCTGTCCGGTAACGACCGACTTCCCGGCAGCAATCGCAGGGCTTGAAGCGGCGGCAGCCGTATCCGGCATGAGCATAACGAGCATCGGCAGCAAGAAGCCGCATTACATCGAGGCGAGCCACCCGCTGATCCGGACCCTCCAGCGGGTATATGAAGGCGAGACGGGGCAGGAGCCGACGCTGCTCTCGATCGGAGGAGCGACATACGCCGGCCTGATGGGCAGCTGCGTCGCGTTCGGGGCGATGTTTCCGGGGAAGGAAGGGACTGCGCACCAAAAGGATGAGTATATCGAGCTGGACGATCTGTTCAAGGCGACCGCCATCTACGCGCGGGCGATCTATGAGCTGGCGAACGCCGATTACGGCGACGGTCCGGAAGAGAGGCAGTAGCCGAGGAACCGCTGCCCCTTGGTCGTAATCCTCGCACCGCTGCGTCCGCGTCCGCTCGTTATCAGCTCGCTGCCGGCAAGCAGCTTGAGCCTGTATCGGAGCTGAGGGTCGGATAGCGACAACCGTCCGCTCAGACGAGCCAGAAGGGATGGTCGTCCCGCGGTGCCGTTCGGACTTGCGGCGAGGTTCTCTAGGATAAGCAGCATCTCGTCCAGAAAACCTTTGCTCGCCCAATCACGGGCCAAGCTTTCCGGGCGTTCCGCCTCCAGCGCCGCGTCATCGGCCGCCGCCGCATGACCGGTAGAATAGAAGGGCAGATCGTCCAAATATATCGTTCCTTCGCATACATGGACCGCATATTCGATCACATTGCGAAGCTCGCGGATATTGCCCGGCCAGTCGTAGTCGATCAGCGCCTGCCTGACGGCTTTGGAGACGTGCAGCGGAGGCGCGTTCAGCCGGAGCTGAAACTCACGGAGAAATCGCTGTGCCAGCGGCACAATGTCCTCGCGCCTCTCGCGCAGCGGCGGCAGGCGGATCGGCAGCACGTTTAACCGGTGATACAGGTCGCGGCGGAATTTCCCCTGCTCCATCAATTGCTCCAGCACCTGATTCGTCGCCGCAATCACCCGCGTATCGATCGTAAGCAGACGCTCTCCTCCTACCTTCATAATCTGTCGTTCCTGCAGGGCGCGAAGCAGACGGTTTTGAATAGAGGGTGAAGCGTCGCCGATCTCGTCCAGAAACAGCGTACCCAGATGGGCCTGCTCGAATACCCCGATATGCCCGCTTTTTTTCGCACCCGTGAACGCTCCGCTTTCGTAACCGAACAACTCGCTCTCCAGAAGACTTTCGGACAATGCGGCGAAGTTGATTCCGACAAATGGCTGATGCTTGCGGGGCGAAGCGTTGTGCAGCGCCTGGGCGAACACTTCCTTGCCGGTCCCGGTTTCACCCAGAAGCAGCACGGTGGAATGGCTTAACGCCAGCTTGCGGGCGATCCGGACCGTATGGAGAAGCGACGGGCTTTCCGTCAGGATGTCGTCGAACTGATATTTGGCGGTAAAGCTGCTTTTCTTCAGGTTGGAACGATATTCATGCTCGATATGGCGAATGTCCTCGACCTTGCGGAATACGAGCAGCCAGACGGCGGTATCGGCATCGACGTTCATGCTTGTTTTGCGAATGTAATATGCGGTTCCGTCGACGTCGCGGAACAAGTCGCGACCGGAATCGAGCAGCCGGACGGCGTCGTAAAAAGCTTGTCCGGCCCATTCCCGGAGCGGCGCGCCGGAGACTTGGAGCAGCGGAGCGTGAAGCAGCTGCCGAGCCTTCTCGTTCGCCGTTTGAACCTTCTCGTCCTGCGAGTAGATCACAACCGCATCGTCGATGCTGTTCACGACCCATTCCAGCTTGCGCTGCAACCGCTCCGAATGCATCATCTCCTCGCTTAGCTCGCGAACCATGCGGAAGAGCGATTGCATGTACCTCATCGACAGAAGATCGTTTTTGAATTGCGGCGATATGCGGAAAAAATGAAAAATTTCGAACAGTGTCGACAGCTCGATCAGCCGGTCGCCGATGTCGATCACCGTCTCGACGTGATCCGGGACGTAATCCGTCTCCCCCGGGGTCACCGCTATGGTGATGTCCGGCCTGGCGGCTTGTCCGGGATAATACGGAATAAACCGGAGCGAGACGCCCATCTCGAGCAGATTGCGGATCGTATCCTCGGCGGCGTCTCTCGTATTATTGACGAGGTATACGCTCGTCTGCGGCGGTATGCTCAGCACTTCGCGAATATTCGAGAAGTTGATCACCCTTCTCGCGATCAGGTATGAAGTGTCGGCCGAGAAAAACGGCTTCACCTTCATATACGTCGTTTGGCTTGTCAAAAGCACGAGAGCGAACCGGCTGACGCAGGCATGATCGATCTCGTCGATCGTGCGCGTCTCGATATGAAACAGCTCGTCAAATCCGATTTCGAGCAGCTGCTCGGCCAGCTTGACCAGAACGGCGCGATGATGGGCGATGATCAGAATGGACTTCGTTTCTTTCAACATTATTCTCACTCTTTTATCGTAATCTGGTAGCCTCGGCACAAGCCTCCGGCCGTACCCATCATAGCAGGAAGCGCCCGTTATGGGAAGGAGGGGGAGCCGTAGCTTCGCCAGTTTCGATAATGCTCGCCCGATTCCTCCGGGATGCAGTATAATGATGTACGGACGATTTTTTGCCGATTTTCATAACACGTTCTCGGAGGCTCCATGAAGAAACATTGGTTTAATCGTTTCCTCGTTTCCTATCTGCCGATCTTTATTTTTATTAACTCCGTCCTGGTGTTTATTTTTTTTCTCGTACTCAGCGACCAGGTAAGAAGCCAGGCGGTAAAAGCGAATCAGGCTGCGGCGGAGCAAGCGCTGCAATCCGTCGACTATTCGCTGCGCTCCGTTCACGAAATGGTGATGAAGGAGTTTCGGATCAACGAAGATCTGCAGCAGTTTTTTATCGAGACCGCCGCCCCTTCGCCGATCGTTCACGCCAAAGTTTCTTCGCTGCTCAGCGGTATGACACTGTCCAACGATTTGATTCACAATATATATCTGTACAGAGACTACGACCGCCGCGTCTTGACGAACAAGATGATGGTCGACGCAGACGAATTTGCGGAAAAGGAGTTCGTTCAAGAAGCGTTTACCGACAAAACGGCGGCGAATTGGACGAATATCCGGGAAGTGTTATCCGAACCGGCCGTGACCGAACCGGTCAAGGTCGTATCGCTGGTGCGGCGGTACCCGATATTAAGCGGCGATTCCGGCGTCATCGTTATTAATGTCAACGCCTCCCTGCTTCAGAAAAGAGTCGATGAGATGACAGGCGGCCGGAAAAGCTTCATGGAGCTGTACGACCGGGAGGGGACCCGGTTTTTCGACAAGCGGCTGCAGTTTGCCGGCAACGCGGAAGCGGAAGGGAAAGGGAAAGGCGATCCGGTGCTGTCCACAGCGGTATCGGATTTGACCGGATGGGAGCTGCGCAGCGGCTATAAAAGCATCCCGTTTTTCAGCTTCGCTTCACTCGTCTCCAACGTTTGGGCGTGGCTCGCTTTCGGCTCCATCCTGTTCGGAGCGGCGGCGATCTTCTACGTATCCAGGCGCAACTACAAGCCGATCGAGCTTATTCTCGAGCGGATCAGCGCCTCTCCCGCGCTTGCTTCGGACGCCCGTCCCGGCGAGGGCAGGTTTGACGAGTTCAAGCGGATCTCCACGGCCCTTGACGATCTGATCGAGCAGTCCGACCATTTCAAGCAGAGGCAATACGAGGATCTGGCGTACCGGAAACAGATTTTTTTCGAAGAGCTGCTGTCCGGCGAACGTCCGGTCAGTCTGGACGAATGGAACAAGGAGATGGCGCGGTTCGGTCTACGCTCGGGTTTCGGCAGCCTGATGACGGCGGTTGCGGAAATCGACAGGTATTCGGCGTTTTCGGATACGTATTCGCACAGAGACCAGCTGCTGCTGAAATACGGCCTGTCCGCCGTCATCAAGGAGATTGCCGAAAGCGAATCGGTCACTGTCGCGTCGGAATGGATGTCGAACCGCCATCTGGCCGTCATCTTCCTCATTCCGGGCGGCGCTTCCGAGCAGGCGGCGCGGGTGCCGGAGCTGTGCGAACGGGCGCGGGAATGGGTCAAGGCGAACCTGCGGATGACCGTTACATTCGGCATCGGAGACCGGGTGGAGGAGATCGGGGAGCTGTCCCTGTCTTACGAGGAAGCGATGCAGGCGCTGAAATTCAAGCCGGTGCTCGGCAACGACAAGATCATTTCGGCGGCGGACTGCATACCGGCGCGTCGCAACGGGATGGACCTGATCCTCCAGACGGCGCGGGCGCTCGCCCAGTCGTTCCGGTTGAACGAGGAGTCCTGGAAGGAGATGTACCGCCGGATTTTCGATATTCTGCGCGAAGGCAGCTTCCCGCGGGACGATATCTTACACGTGATGAACTACATGAATTTTTGTCTGGAGAAAGAAATGATGGATTTGCCCGCGGACGTGCAGCTCGTCTGGAGGGAGACGGCCCAGCCGCAGCTGCTGGCGGGGAGCGCCCGCTTCGAGCTGCTGGAAGACGTCGAGCTCGAGCTGCAGCGCGTGTTGTCTGACGCCGCTGGGCGATTTCTTGCGATGCGGCAGCAACGGCACAATCACAAGCTTATTCAGGAAATCAAGCTGTATCTGGAGCAAAATTATGCGAACCCGGACCTATCGCTCGATCATATCAGCGAGCATTTCGAGTTAAGCCCGAAATATTTCAGCCGTCTGTTCAAGGAGGAGTTCGGCGAGAAGTTCACCGAATTTCTGGCCAAGCTCCGCGTGCAGGAGGCGAAGCGACTGCTCGTCGAGACGGACGAGCCGGTTCAGACGATCTCGGTCAAGGTCGGCTATTTGCATGCATTATCGTTTATCCGCATGTTCAAAAAAATTACGTCGATAACGCCGGGATTATTCCGCAGCGAGCACCAAAATCCGGGCAAAAGCGAAAAATGAATACACTGCGAAAGTTGTATATACCTGTGAATGACAGTCGTGAATCGTGCGGTATCTGCAGTAGCGGATACGTCTTTTGCGGCTTTTTTCTGTTGCCGGGGGGGCGGCGCCAAGAGGCGGAAAGGCCGTCCGGCCAAGGCGTTTCACTGCGATGAGAATTACGTATATGGGGAAGAAACGTGTATATTGATGCGCAGCCCGGGAAGGAGGTAGATTAGGGATTGTTCTCGTAAACGACGATTCCAAATGAGGGGTGATCCACTGCATGAATCAACAAATGGCCGGTCATACGGGCGGCCGGCTGATGGAACGGACGGAGAGCGCGAGATTGCGGTCGCAGAGAAAGAAACGATTCCGGCAAAACATCCCGCTGCTTATTTTGTTCGTGCCGATTATTTTGTACTTCGTCCTATTTAAGTACGCTCCCATGCTGGGACTTGTAATTGCTTTCAAGGATTACAGCTTCCGGGACGGCATTCTCGGCAGTCCGTGGGTCGGCATCGATAACTTCAAGCTGCTGTTCGACAATCCGATGATGCTGGAGATTATCCGCAATACGCTGATTCTCAGCCTGCTGAATATTATCGTCGGATTTCCGTTCCCAATCATGCTGGCGATCCTGATTAACGAGGTGCGCAAGGCGTGGTTCAAAAAGACGGTGCAGACGCTTGTTTATTTGCCGCACTTCCTGAACTGGGTCATCATCGGCGGAATTATCGTTACGCTGTTCGCCCAGCAGGCGGGGACGATCAACCTGCTGCTGGAGAAGCTTACCGGTTCGATCTATCCGTTCCTTTATAACGAGCTGAGCTGGATTGCGATTTATGTGGGGTCCGGCATCTGGAAGTCGATGGGCTGGGGGGCGATCATTTATTTGGCGGCGCTGTCCGCGATCAGTCCCGATTTGTACGAAGCCGCCAGCATCGACGGCGCCTCGAAGTGGCGGCAGATGTGGCATATTACGCTCCCGGGCATCCGCTCTACGATCGTGCTCGTGTTTATTTTGAGCATGGGCAATCTGATGGAGGTCGGCTTCGACCACGTATATGTGCTGCAAAATTCGGCGGTATCCAGCATATCCGAGGTCATCAGCACGTGGAACTACAAGATGGGCTTGCGCGGCAATCAGTTCAGCGTAGGCGCGGCGCTCGGCTTGTTCGAATCGCTGATCGGCCTTATATTCGTCATCACCGCCAACCGGATCGCGCGACGGTACGGAGAGAGCATTTGGTAGGAGGAACACTAGTGAGAGCCACCAGAGGGGAACATCTATTTTACGCCATTACCTATACGATCCTGTCTGTCCTAGCGCTGTCGTGCCTGCTGCCGCTCGTCCATATTTTTGCGGTTTCGCTTAGCGATAACGATGCGGTGATGTCCGGCAAGGTGTCGTTCTGGCCGGTCCAGTTCACGCTGGAGTCGTATAAGCTGCTGGTCGAAGGAACGCCGATCGTGCGGTCGTTTAACAACAGTATCATCATTACGGTGATCGGGACGATCCTGAACATGATCTTCACGATTATGGCCGGCTATCCGCTGTCCCGGAAATATTTTTACGGACGCCGCTTTTTCAGTATGGCGATTGTATTTACGATGCTGTTCAGCGCCGGATTGATTCCGAACTTCCTGCTCGTGAAATCGCTGGGCCTGCTCGACTCGTATTGGTCGCTTTGGCTGCCGGGCATCGTCAGCGCGTGGAATCTGCTCGTTCTCCGGTCGTTTTTCGAGAACATTCCGGAGGAATTGGTCGAAGCCGCACGGATCGACGGATGCTCGGAATGGGGACTGCTGGGACGTATTTTTCTTCCCTTGTCGCTGCCGGTTTTGGCCGCCCTGTCGCTTTTTTACGGAGTGGGACACTGGAACTCGTTTTTCAGCGTGCTGATGTACATCAACGATTCGGCCAAGCATAATTTGTCGGTTTTGGTGCAGAACATGATTCAGAGCCAACAATTGCTGAATGAAATCAATCATCAGATGAACATGGGCACCGCTGACGATTCGATCAACAAAATAACGCCCCAGTCGATTCGCGCGGCGGGCATTATGACAATGGTTATTCCGATGGTAATCGTATATCCGTTTCTGCAGAAGTTTTTCGTCAAGGGCATGCTGATCGGCTCGATAAAAGGTTAGCTTCAACGTTTGCCTTATCCGGCAAGCGATCGCAATAGAAGCGAATGATAACGACGGGGGAGAGATTCGAATGAAGAGGAAGTCGTGGAAAAAGGCAAGCGTCACTACATTGGCCGTAGCGTTGGCCGCCGGCTCGTTGCTGGCCGCCTGCTCGAGCGGCGGCTCGGGAGGCAAGGAAACCGCTGCCGGCAAGGAGGGCGAGAAGGCGCCTGAGAAAAAGCCGAAAATTACGGTCACGATATATGACCGGGGACAAGTGCCGCAAGGGGAAGGCGATTATGTCAATAACCGCTGGACGAAGTGGATCAACGAAAACGCGCCGGTCGAGGTCGAATTCGTTCCGGTGCCGCGCACCGGGGAAGCCGCTAAGCTGAATACGCTGTTCGCGTCGAATACGGCTCCCGATCTGATCCAGACTTATTTGCCGTCGTACCGCAACGATCTGTACACCTCCAAGCAGATTATTCCGCTGGACGATCTAATCGAGAAGCACAGCACGAATTACAAGGCGCTGATGAAGCAGTATCCGCTGCTCAAGAAGCTGGGCTACAAAAGCGACGGCAAAATTTACGAGATGGGCCGCGTAACCGGTCTGCAGCAAAACGTGACGGTCGTCATCCGTCAGGACTGGCTGAAAAAGCTGAACCTGGACATGCCGAAAACGACAGACGATTTGTTCAAGGTGATGAAAGCGTTCGCCGAAATGGACCCGGACGGCAACGGCAAGAAGGATACATTCGGTTATAACCTGAGCGGCAACGGCAACGAAGTGATCAATGCGATTTTCGGCAGCGACACGTGGCATTTTGACGCAAACGGCAAACTGTACCACGATTACGAACGGGCGGAAGCGGCGCTTGCGTACAAGAAGCAAATTTACGACGCGGGCATCGTCGACAAAGACTATTTGACCGACAAAGGCGGCACGAAGGCGCAGCAAGACTGGGTAAACGGCAAGCTGGGCATATACGCCTCGGTCAAAATCACTTCGAATCTGGCGCTGCATCAAACGTTCAAGAAAAACAATCCGACTTCCGAGGTGGCCGTACTGGAGCTTCCGAAAGGACCGTTCGGCCAGTTCAGCCCGCAGGTCGATACGCCGGCCGGCTCGGTGGGCGTTGTCAACGCGAACGCCAAAGATCCGGTGGCGGTGATGAAATACATCGACTGGCTGATCTCTGAGAGCACGCTGCGGACGCTGAAGTACGGCTTCGAGGGCGAGCATTGGAAGATGGGCAAGAACGGATGCCCGGAGCCGATCGATCTGGAGAAAAACAAAAAAGAGCTGGACTGGAACTACGAATATTACACGCTGTTCGGCAACACGGTGCTGCTCGGCAAGTGCGGAGATCCGTCCAGCAGTTACGATTTGAGCGATCCGGTTCAGAAGGAGCTCGCCGATCTGTATGCCAAAGGCAAAGAGGTATGGCTGTCGAAAAGCCGGCCGGTCTTTAAGGACGTAGGCTTTATGCCGGCGCTTCCGAAGGACCTGCAGTTGATCAGCACGAACGGCTTCAAGTACGACGATCTGTTCCAGAAGGCGATCGTCAGCGGTCCGAGCTATACGGTGGAGCAGGCGGTCAAGGAAGCGAAAGAGATGTGGGAGAAAGCGGGCGGCCAGAAGGTCGACGAATTTTATACGAAGTATTACGCCGAGAACAAAGATAAGGTGTACATGGCGAAAATCGACGCTTACGACATCAAGTAGCCGGCAGCTTGTACAAGGGGGAACGGATATGAAGCTGGGCATGATCGCGCCCAAGCAGGAGTCGAGCTTTCGCACGGCTGCCGAATGGAAGCTGGATTTTCTCGAATTTACGTTTAATGTGAACCGGCAAAACCCTTCCGATTATACCGAGACGGATGAATTCGTTGCTTCGGCGGAAACGATCAAAGGATGGAGCGAGCAGTACGGGATCGGAATCGGCTCGATCGGCAGGTGGGGACACGATCGGCTCGATGCAGACGGAGGAATTATCGAAGCCGAGCTTCATAAATGCTTCGAGCTGATCGACGCAACGAGCGAGCTGGGCTGCGGCCACTTCGTCACCGGCTGCAACCGGGTCGAGGGCATGTCGTTTCTCGACAATTGCTCCGCCGCCGTCAACTATTTCGGCAGGCTGATCGATTATGCGGCTCCGAAGGGCGTGCGCGTGTGCGCCTACAACTGCGGCTGGAACAACTTCGTAGACAACGCCGAGAGCTGGACGGCGGTGCTCGGTCAACTCCCGCGGCTCGGAATCAAATACGATCCTTCCCATTCGCGGTATGCGGGAAGAGATTATTTGAAGGAAATGCGGGATTTCGGCAGCCGGTTCCACCATGTTCATATTAAAGGCTCGCTGCTGATCGACGGGAAGCGGTTCGACGATCCGCCCGCCGGGCTCGATCAGACGGACTGGGGTTCGTTTATGGCGGTACTGTACGCATCCGGCTACGACGGAGGCCTGAGCATCGAGCCGCATTCCAGTACGTGGAAGGGCGAGCTCGGCGACAGAGGCATCCAATATACGATCCGTCATATGCGGAACCTGATGCTGTAGCTTTGAACCGCAGATCCAATACCGATCGCCTATCTTCCGGCTCCGCTGGGGATAGGCGATCCGTTATGAAAGAAGGGAAGAAGCATGGAAAAGCCGCTGCGCCAAACTTGGGATTTGGACGTGTTCTACCCGGGAGGGAGCGATTCGGCAGAATTTGCTTCGTTTCTCGGGCTGCTGGAGTCGGATGTGTCAAGGCTCGCTGACGAACTGAGCGGACACACAGTGCCGGAGGAGCGGGAGCTTGGGCTTTGGTGGGAGCTGCTTCAGCAGCTGCAGGAGCGGGTCAGGCAGGCGGGGGCATTCGTCAGCTGTCTGTCGGCACAAGATCAAGCCGATCGCGGCGCTCTTCGGCTCAGCAGCAGGATGGACGGCATCCAGGCGGCGTATAAAACCGCATGGAACCGGTTCGACGGCAAGCTGGCCGATTTATCCGAGGATACGTTTCGGGAGATGCTCTCGCGTGAGCCTTGGTGTGTGGCGTCCTTCAACCTGGAGGAACACCGGAAGCAGGCGAGAGACAAGCCGGCCCCAGCGCTTGAGGCGCTTATGAACGATCTCGCGGTCGACGGTTATCACGGCTGGAGAGCGCTGTACAACACGACGGTCAGGCAGATGCGGATTCCGTACATGTCCGGCGGAAGGGAAGAGCTGCTGACCGTCGGCCAGTACGCGGGCAAGCTGCGGGAGCCGGACCGTGTGAAGCGAAGCGAGCTGTTCCGCCGGTGGGAGCAGGCCTGGGAGGAGCGGGAGCATCTGTGCGCCGACGCTTTGAACCGGATTGCCGGCTTCCGGTGGCAGATGTACAAGTACCGGGGCTGGGATCATCCGCTGCGCGAGCCGCTGGAGCAAAACCGGATGAGCGAAGCGACGCTTAAGGCGATGTGGGGCGCCGTCTCGGACTGCAAAGGAACGCTCGCCGCTTATCTGGACCGGCTCGCCCGGCTGAACGGAGTGCGGAAGCTGGCCTGGCACGATTTGCACGCTCCGCTGGCAGAAGACGGCGAATCGATCGGCTATGAGGAGGCGGCGGAGAAAATCGTCGGACTGTTCGGGCGATTTTCGCCAAAGCTGGGCGATTTTGCCGCTCGCGCGTTCGCGGATGGTTGGGTCGAGGCGGACAATCGGCCGGGCAAACGTCCCGGCGGATTTTGTACGTCGTTCCCACTTAGCCGGCAGAGCCGGGTGTTTCTGACGTATTCCGGTGGCGGGAGCCTGTCGACGCTTGCTCACGAGCTCGGCCATGCCTTTCACCAGCAGGCGATGATGGAGCTTCCGCCCATGTCCCGAAAGTATGCGATGAACGTGGCGGAGACCGCTTCGACGCTGGCCGAGCTGATCGTCGGCGACTCGGCGCTGGCGGAGGCTGAGACGCCGGCATACAAGTTGGCGCTGCTTCAGGAGAAGGCGGGACGGGCGGTTACTTTTTTTATGGACATTCACGCCCGGTTTTTGTTCGAAACGCGTTTTTACGAGGAGCGGAAGTCGGGGCTGGTGACGGCAGACCGCCTGAACGAGCTGATGATCGCCGCCCAGGAGGAGGCGTTTTGCGGCGCTTTGGGGGACTATCATCCCCGGTTCTGGGCGTCGAAGGGACATTTTTACAATACGGCAGTGCCGTTTTATAACTTCCCGTACACGTTCGGGTTTCTTTTCGCTTCGGGTCTGTATGCGGCGGCGCAGCGCGACAAGGAATCGTTCGAGGAGCGGTACACGGCGTTGCTGCGGGATACGGGCAGGATGACGGTTGAGAACCTGGCGGAAAAGCATCTCGGCGCCGATCTGACCCAGCCTGAGTTCTGGCGGGAAGCGGCCGAACTGTCCATGCGGGATATGCGTTTGTTTTTGGAGCTTACCGAAGGGGGAGCCCAAGAAAGCTGTACCGGGGTTTAATCGGAGATTCGTTTAGCAGCAAGAGGGAGAGTGGGACCATGAAGTCGTCAACGAGTATCATTTTTAGAATCGAGCTGGATCACTGCATCGCGAACTTCGGCCAGGTAGCCTCAACGATCGGCAACGCCGGAGGAGATGTTACGTTTATCGACGTCATCCGCTCCGGCAAGGACGTGTCGATCCGCGACCTTACGGTTGATATGGCGGAACAGTCAGTCAAGCAGCTGGCCGATTCGCTGAAGGAGCTGGAAGGGGTCAAGCTGATCAACGTCTCCGACCGGACGTTTCTGATGCATCTGGGCGGCAAAATTACGACGCAGCCGACCGTGCCGATCAAAAACCGGGACGATTTGTCCCGGGTCTATACGCCCGGCGTCGCGAGAGTGTGCTCGGCCATCCACGAGAGTCCGGGCAAGGCGTTTTCGCTGACGATCAAGCGCAATACGGTCGCCGTCATTACCGACGGTACCGCTGTGCTCGGTCTCGGCGACATCGGCCCGTACGCCGCCGCTCCCGTTATGGAAGGCAAGGCGATGCTGTTCAAGCAGTTTGCCGGCGTGGACGCGTTCCCGATCTGCCTGGACACGACCGATACGGAGGAAATCATCCGGACGATCAAAGCGGTAAGTCCGATATTCGGCGGCATCAATCTGGAGGACATCAGCTCCCCGCGCTGCTTCGAGATCGAGAGAAGGCTTGTCGAGGAGCTGGACATCCCGGTGTTTCACGACGACCAGCACGGCACTGCGGTCGTCGTCACCGCGGCCATCCTGAATGCGCTGAAGGTGACCGGCAAGCGGATCGGGGACGTCCGCGTCGTCGTCAACGGCATCGGTGCGGCCGGAGTGTCCATCTGCAAGATGCTGCTGGAAGCGGGCGTAAGACGGCTTGTCCCGGTTGACAAGGAAGGCGCGATCGTCCGCGGGGGAAGTTACGATCACCCGATGTGGCAATGGCTCGCGGAGCAGCCGCAGGTCGGGGATACCGGCGGCTCGCTGCGCGATCTGATCGGCGGCGCCGACGTGTTCATCGGCGTATCGCGGGGCGGCGTGCTGAGCGGCGAGGATGTGCAGCGGATGGCAGGCGATCCGATCGTCTTCGCGATGGCCAACCCGGTGCCGGAGATCGTGCCGGAAGAGGCGCTGCCGCATGCGGCCGTTTATGCTACGGGACGAAGCGATTACCCGAACCAGATCAATAACGTGCTCGTATTTCCGGGCTTGTTCCGGGGGGCGCTCGATTGCCGGGCCAGACGGATCAACGAGCCGATGAAGCTGGCGGCGGCGCAGGCGATCGCCTCGGTCGTCACGGAGAGTGAGCTGCACGCCCAGTACATTATTCCGAGCATCTTTAATGAAGACGTCGTAGCGAAAGTGCGGCGCGGGGTGATCGAAGCGGCGATTGCTTCGGGAGAAGCGAGACGCGTGCCGCCGGACTTCCGTTCGGAGGCGTAAGCGGGAAATATCTTACTCCATGGGATTGTAAACGTATCGCCTGGTCGAACTTCTCGCAGTGGTTCTTGACTGAGGCCAAACGAAAATAGCCAATCCAGCCGATGAGGTATCGGTTTAGCTGGGTAATGCGGCTTTCCATCGACATTGATCGCGTTCGGTTCGTTAGCTCTCGGACTTTCTCTTTGAATCGTGAGAGCGTTTGTGAAGCTAGACGAATCGTCGCTTTCTTGTCCCTCAGAAAGCTAAAGCCCAGAAACTTGCGGTTCGAGGGCCTGTCTACCCATTTACCACCAACCACAGCGTTTGTCATGGTGGATTCCAACCTGCGACCTGCTGTTTCATTGGAAGGTATGGCAGACGGTCGTATTGAAGCTCATCCGCCGGACATTGACGGAGGAAAAAAAGAAACAAGTACAGCCGTTACTGCAAAAAGCTTACAACGAAAACGCGGAAGGCTTCTATGGGCATGCCCCGAAACTAAATGGGAACGTGAAAAAGCAGCTAGGCTATATAGGTCGATACATCCGTCGTCGGCTGGAGCCCGATACCCATTTCCTTCTACACGCATACATATGGGTTAGCACGTCAAAGGACCGTCCGGGAGCTTTCCAGTCTTGATTTTCCGCCTCGGTTCTAGCAATCGTACAGTTGCAAAAGGGAGATTCAAGTCGATTCCAGTGCTCTCCAGCGCGGAGAGTATATCCTCATTATCCTCACCGGCATTAATCAGATCTCTAAAAAAGCTGTTCCTGGAGCATCAACTCCGCAGACGAAGAAAGCTGTTTCAACTTTTCTATCTCCATACGCTCTTGTCTTTCTTTATCTAATTTTTGAACGATAGCTGCGAGGCTGGCCTCCAGCTCCTTTTCCTCTACTGGCTTCAATACATATTGCTTGATCCCGAGTTCAATTCCCTTCTGAGCGTACTTGAAATCAGAATACCCGGAAAGAATAATGAACTGGACATGGGGTTGCGTACGCTGAATCGCTTCGATCATTTGGAGTCCGTCAACGTAGGGCATTCGAATATCCGTCACGATAATATCTGGTTGGAGCAGAGCGGCTTGCTCTACTCCCACCTGCCCATTGTAAGCAGAGCCTATGACCTCGCAGTTCAGCCTACTCCAGCTAATTATAGCCGATAACCCTTCAATAATGGCTTTCTCATCATCAATTAACAAGACCTTAAACATGCTGTTCCACCATGAATGGGATTTTAATTGTGACTTGTGTTCCAAACCCGAGTGAAGACTCTATTTGCAAGCTGTATTTGGAGCCATACTGCAGGTGCAATCGTTCCTGAACATTGATAAGCCCAATCGATTGATGCTCATCCTCTGTATCAATCATCGATCTCAGTTGCTGCTGTAAAGGAGCAGGCTTTTTTCGGGCATCCCATCTTCATCGTCTTTGATTCGGATAATCAAGAATTCATGCTCTACGTAAGCACTAATCCTTGGAAAGAGCCATGTGAAATAATCGTCCCAAGGTTTTAGTCATGGAAGCCACCTCAGGGTTTCGGCTTAGCTGTGCCTTCATCCGAATAGATTCCAATGTATTATATAGCCATTTCAACAAAAACGGGGCCTTCGGAAGTCAGTTTTCACTGACTTTCTGGACAGCCCCACTCTATTTACTGGCAGTATTGTAGATTTATTTTTTAAGAAAGTGTCGACTAATATAAACAGCGTAGTATAATAGCTGTCCTACGATTTCGTCGGAGTCAGGCCTTCCGCTTCGATTTCTTGCCTGATATCTGCGGCGACATTTTCCAGTCCGGGGAACAAGTCGTGCTCGGTCAGCCCATAATGGAACAACTGGTCGTTCATGGCATCCCTTGCCGCTTTGTTAATTATAATTTTATACAAATATTTGGAGCTATCGGGAAGAAGATTCAAAGGAACCATGGTGGGTGTAATGGGGAATACGGTAAAGGTGCCGGCCTGCTTAATAATTCTCGGGTTGTTAAGCGGGCCGACCGCTGCGGCGGCTTTTACATTGTCGTTTTTGGCGTTGGGGCCAAAGCGCGCAGTAAAGGCAGGCTCCGTAACATTTGGGATATAGCCGGGCTTGAGAAACGGATAAAACCGGAACGCTCGATTCAAAACTACCGGATTCAAAACCCAGACAACCTTGTCATGGGTCTCTTCCGTCGCATTTGCCGGCATGCCCAGCGCGAACAGCAGGGCAACCAGCGCTTCCCGGGACCAATCCAACAGACGGGTGGGCACGCTGTAATGCTGCATCAGGAAAAGCCAGCCCCAGTAGGAGTGCGTTTTGTCTTCGGAAAAGGGGAAATAGGGGACATTGCCCAAGTAAGGATAGGCAAGCGAGCGAAATTTGGACAAGTAGACAATTTCGGATTGGGCCCCGAGCCCTCTGGCGATAGACGGCTCGAGGTTGAAGGTCGTACTTTTGGTTCCTCTGAACCAAAGCTCGCAGGACCGGGGCTTTTGGGGCGGGCACACCATCCGATAAATTTGATCGACGGCCTTTAAATATTTCTCCACGGTATCTACGCCGGTAATTTCGAAAATATTGTTTTGTAATACTTGAACAGGTTTGGCGGGCTTCAACATGCTGACGTTCCTCCTCGGCTCATATACACCCAGACTATGTGCGAATGCCTATAGAGGTTCGTCGGAATATGGGGATCCGGATACGGATAGGGAGAAACGGCCCCTGGCAGGAGCACAAGAATTATTGGAGTGAGCCTCATACGATGCAGGATCAAGAGTAAGGAGTGAGGTTCATTTGGCTACTATAAAAGCTGGGGATTGCGTCGGCATCCTTTACTTTACTACGATGGGGGCGCCGGCTACCGTCCACGATGGCGTTTTGGTTTCCCCCAATAGCCTGAATCCGACAACGTATAGTGGACCTGTTACCATTCTGCATTACAACATCAACAGGAAAACGGGACATCTGTTCCGCCAGTTGATCACGGTTACGCCTATTGAAATTCGAAAAACACCCTTTAAAAAGAGCGATCAGAAAGGGCGCTGCACCGGTACGGTCCCTTCGCCCGCCATACCGGCTGGCTCATGCGTTGCCGTCAAATTCAAAGTGCCTCAATCACCGGCATTCCCGGCAGGAAGGGAAGTGAAAAATGGCAGATTACTTTGTCCGATCAAAAATGGGAATACGCCCCCAAATGAAGTATGGATCTATCATTGGTTAGTACGAAATCCGAACAGCGATTCTCCGAGCTTAAGATTGGAATTGAAAAAATATACCGGTGTTACGTACGTGGAAAAAGCAAGGGTATTTCCTCTCCCGAAATCCGGAAAACGGATAACTCGAATGGTCAAGAAAAGAATCGGTTGAAATAAAAATAAATCCTCTCCCGGTCTAAGGCCGCAGGGGATTCTCTTTTTCATCGCCGGGAAAGTTGTCAGAGATATGGTTATAAAGTCAGTCAAGAGTCTTAATCCTACAGATGCTTGATGCTTTACATAATCTGATCGTTAAGTAATGAAGCAAAATTCTGGTGGACGAATAGAAAATGCGGCCTCCCTTAAAAAGGGAAGGCCTCTTTTTGCTGCGAATAACAGGTGCTCTTAAACCAAAGCCGACTCGGCTGCATGAATAGTAAATTTTTTGTATTTGTTCTGTCATCATGTATTAGGCTATAGCCTGTTATTGTAAATTTTGCAGTCCATTAAATAGGTAAACGCATAGGATAAAAAGTAAACAATGAAATCATAAGAGGAGAATGAATAAGCATGTACTATAATTCTTGCCGTCGTTATCAAGGGTATAATCCTATGCATAGCAGCTGGAGCAACCACTATTGGGGTTATAATCCTTATTATTACAATTGGTACAGGAACGACAATAATCACACTGGAAATATAATAATGCTAAGAGATTACGGTCCGAAGCCTTTTGTAGTGAATATAGACCAGGCAACAAAGCAAAATCATACTTACCGTACCGCTTTATGGACAGGGAAGCATCTTCAAGTGACTCTGATGAGTATTAATGTCGGTGATGATATCGGACTGGAAGTCCATCCGACGACTGACCAATTCATACGGATTGAAGAAGGCCAGGGGCTTGTTCAAATGGGGGATAGGAAAGACAAATTAGATTTTCAAGAAATGGCCTACGATGACTACGCCATTATGATACCTGCTGGAAAATGGCACAATGTAACCAATACAGGCAACACCCCCCTTAAAGTTTACGTGATCTACGCGCCGCCGGAGCATCCGTTTGGCACCGTTCATGAAACCAAAGCAATGGCGATGTCTGCTGAAGGATAGTTAAATCGAATAGGAAAGCTGCTATAATATCCCGGCGCGGAACCCATGCCGGGATAATTGCATGAAGCGGGCCCTCCATCATTTTGAGAGTTTTTTGTGAGAAGTAGTTGATAAATTAGAATACAAGTCCATATAGAAGTGGATAAACCAATAGAAAAAGGTGAGGGAAATGTCGCGTTTATTGAAGCGCATGCTGATCTTCGGTCTGGTAATGGTATGGGCATTCGCCGGATTGAAGGCGGCACCGGTGCAGGCAGCATCCGAGTGGAAGGATGTGAGCAGCATTCACGAAGGGGGATACATAACAGACAGTGCGATCGCTACATACGACGGCAGTCCTTATGTCGCCTATATCCAGACGGAAAACAATATCCCAAGGGTGAAAGTGAAGAGATTCAACGGGAGTACCTGGGATCCGGTAGGCAGCGAATCCATCTCAGATGATAATCATAGCCACATCTATACCGTCCAAATGAGCATTAGTAATGACGGGATCATTTATGTTGCCTATACGGCCAATACGAATCAAGGGGATAGGTTGTACGTGAAAATGTATGACGGAAACGCTTGGTCTTTGGCGGGAAATACCACATTCTTTATAGGAGCCGTAATGGAGCAGTACTCTCTTTTTGTTGACGGAAGCGTTCCTTATCTTTCTTATTCGACGGGGAAAGTGACCGTTATGAGGTTAGAGGAAGGGACCTGGAAGATGGTCGGCAACGCGCAGCTTGGCCAGCAAACTCAGGCTAACGATCTGTATGTCTACCAAGGAACACCCTATGTGGTATACCAGGAAATAAGCCCCATGTCCATTGTAGTGGAAAAGCTGAACGGCAATATATGGGGGAGAGTAGGGGGCAGCTATGCCCAGGCACAGTTACCGTCGAGCCACCCCTTTTTTCCTGACTTCGTGCAGAATCCCAAAATTTTCGTTGATAACGGAACGCCTTACGTTGCCTACAACCATCAAAATTCTTCAAACCAACAGTATGTTAACGTACGGAAATACAACGGAAGCGAATGGGAGAGCGTAGGTGCAGCTAATTTTTCGGAAATGTCGCCCATGAACATCAACTTCGTAAAGGCAAAGGATTCGTTATACGTATCCTATTACAAGATTGACATGCAAGGCGCAACATTCGTTTCAAAAACGTTTATTCATCAGTATGCAAACGGGAACTGGACGATTATCGGCAACCATGAGACGTTTCCCAATAACAGCGGCGAACTCCCCCTTTATGGAAACAACAGCGCGCTTTATGCCGCATACAAACCTTATGACAATGCCAATCCGAACTCAGCTCTATTGGTGCTTAAGGCAATTCCATTTGGCCTGCAAGTAAGCAACTTCAGTCCGTCCGCGAACGCGACCGGCGTTCCACTGAAGATGGAACTGAGCCTCACCTTCAGCGAGAACGTAACGGCCGTGAGCGGGAAAAGCATCATCATCCGCAAATCGACGGATAACAGCGAAGTGGAGAGAATCGGGGTTCATGATGCGCAGAAGGTGAGCATTTTGGGAAATATGGTAAAAATTCAGCCCAAACTGCTGGAGAGCGGTACCAAGTTTGATGTATATATTGAGGCTGGCGCGTTTCAGAATCAGGACAGCAGCATCTACGAAGGGATATCGTCCCCCGGGGTATGGAGCTTTACGACTCTTGTTAAGGGAGATATGAACGGGGACGGGAAGGTTACGCCTGCAGATATTCTTCTTGTCAATCAATACATACTAGGGAAAATTTCCTTGACTGCCGAACAACTCGAAATAGCCGATCTGAACGGCGATGGAGCAGTGAATGCGGCAGACACGGTGATCATGATGAACATTTACCTGGGAAGGCAGTGAAAGAATTGGATATACGTCGATATGGAACCAGACAATGGTTGCACCAAATGCTCATTTTTATCGTGGTCTTGTGCATGACGGCTTCATTCGGACCGATGGGCGGCGCCGAGGCTGCTATGGCGACAGGAGTGAAAGCTGAAGCAGTCGGGGCGTCAGGCGAACCAGGAAGTACAGTAAGTGTATCGGTCTACATGGAGCCGGGAACAACACCCGGTGTAGACGATTTTATTCTGGGATACAACATCGAATTGTCTTACGACACTCAGGTGTTTGAGCTTGTTCAGGGGAATTCAGCGGTAACGAATGAAGCGCCGATGCCGCCGCCGTCCCATTCTCCATTTCATACAGATACATCCGTGGCCGGAACGATTAAGGTTGCGGCTACGGGTTTAACCGACTTTGGGTTTCTTAGTTCCAAACAAAAGATATTCACGGTTCAACTGAAAATTAAAGATAACGCGGTACCGGGCGATTCCCTTATAAACTTCACCTCTGCGAAATATACGGTGGACGATACGGCTTTCACCGCTATTCCCGGACTTGCCGCCGGTACGGTACGCGTCAATCCGCTTGCGCCCGGAATGGTGAGCCTTGTGATCGGCAGTGTCAGTGGAGCGCCCGGCGAAACAGTCGATGTGCCCGTATCTGTAAGCGAGGCTTCGAGTGGAGTAGGTTCTTACGGAATGGAAATCGGCTATGACGCAGCCTCGCTGGAAGTGACCCGAATAACAGGCCAGTCAGGCGATACCTTCGATTCCGTATACGACAACACTTCCGGCTCGCTCAAAGCCGCCTGGGCGGATCAGAGGGGCGGCGATGCTCTCATAACGGCAGGCCAAAAGCTGTTTACGGTCTCCTTTCGTATTAAGGACGGGGCTATGACCGGGGATAAAGCTATAACCTTGAAGGGAAACCTTCCGGAACAATTTACCGTGACCGACGGATCGGCGAAGGAAATGACGAAAACGCTGCAGTCCGGTAAAGTTGAAGTTGCGTTTCATTTGAAGGCGGCTGCGGGCGACGGCACCGCGCTCTTGAACTGGAACAGCGTAACTGGAGCGACCTACTACAATCTATATATGGGTACAGCAAGCAGCGTTTACGACGCAACCTACAAAGCTTCCGTTACACAAACAACCTATAGCGTGAACGGCTTGACGAACGGGAGCACTTACTATTTCGTAGTCAAAGCCTACAATGCCGGCGGATGGATAGCCGATTCCAATGAGGTCAGCATCAAGCCGGACACGGCAGTGGCGCCGACGCTGACGAAGGTGGGTATCGCCAGCAGCAATGCCACCCCGTCTGTTGCCAAGAAAGGGGACGCAGCGACTCTAACCTTCACCGCCAGCGAGAGTTTGCAGAATCTGCCCGCAGTCACCATTGCAGGCCAGACGGCCAGCGTGACCAGCTTGGGCGGTAATGTCTACCAAGCGGAATATTCGTTTACAGGCGAAGAAGCGGAAGGGCCTGTTCCGTTCACCATCAATTTCGCCAATTTGTCCGGAAACATGGGGGCGAGCGTACATACAACAACGGATGGCAGCGGCGTATTGTTCGATCAGACGGCACCTACAGGTACAATGAGCATTAACAGCGGAGCAGAGAGCACCAGCTCGGCTTCCGTCAGCTTGATGATTGCGGGTAGCGACGGTGCGGGTTCGGGCGGTGTCCGGATGCGCTTCTCTAACGACAATGCGGTCTGGAGCTCATGGGAAGCGATTGCCGGTACGAAAGCATGGACATTGAGCCCGGGCAGCGGCGCCAAGAGAGTGTACATGGAATTGGCGGATGCGGCGGGCAATGCAACAACACCCGCGATTAGCGCCGGGATTACTTTGCGTCATTCGTCCGACGGCGGGGGCGGTTCATCGTCCGGCTCTTCGCAAGGCGAGACCATCACCGTTCATGTAGAAAACAGCGGCAACGGCGGAATTGTGTCCACGGCGGTCATCCATCGTACGACTGGAGCGGACGGACGGAAGAAGGATGAGATTTCCTTTACACCGGGACAAGCGGACAAACTGGTTGATCAACTGAAAGCTGCCGGTTCCGACTCTGCCAGGATCGTCATTCCCGATCCCAAGGATGAGGTTTCTGAGCTTAAGGTAATATTGCCGAAGGAATCAACAGGCAAATTGGCGGACAATCAAGTGGATCTGGAGATCAGCACGAATAACGTGCGCCTGGTTATTCCGGGCGAGTCGTTGCAGGGATGGAAGGAAGACATCTACTTCAATATCGTGCCGCTCAAAACAGAAAGCGAGCGCAGTGAAGCAGAACAACGCGCAAGAACGGAGCCGATTGTGCGTGAAGCCGCAGGAGATGCAGTAATCAACGTTTTGGGTCGTCCCATGAAAATCGAGACGAACATGCAGAACCGTCCGGTTACACTGGTAATGCCGCTGCCCGAGACGGGTCTGAGCGAGCAGCAGCTTAAAGAGTTGGGCATCTTCATCGAGCATAGCGACGGCACAAAAGAGCTGATTCGAGGGGAAATCGTCCCGTACGATGCAACAGGCAAGCCGGGCATTCGATTTACCGTGACTAAGTTCAGCACGTTTACGGTCGTTCAGCTAGGATCGCAAGCAAGCAAAGGGCATCAAGCGTATATGACGGGCTATCCGGACGGCACATTCGGACCAGACAAGCCAATAACGCGCGCAGAAATGGCAACTGTGTTATCCCGGCTGTTCGGTAAGGATAAGGGCAGCGAGCCGTCTGCCAAAACCTTTACGGATACCGCGCCTTCTCACTGGGCGAAAGCGGCCATCGATTTGACAGCGGACAGCGGACTGATGGACGGTTATCCGGATGGCAGCTTCAAGCCGGAACAAGCAATTACGCGCGCTGAAGCGGCAAGCATTGCAGCTCGTTTGATCACAGCCGCGGAAGGCGGAGGCAGCTTTTCCGACACTGCAGACCACTGGGCGGCGGCAGCGATTGGGAAAGCGATGGCAGCGGGAATCGTCAGCGGATACGGTGACGGCACGTTCCGTCCGGAGCGGACTCTAACCCGCGCCGAAGCGGTAACGATGCTTAACAAGCTGGCAGGTCGCGAGCCATTGTCCGTATCAAATGCGAAGTGGAGCGACGTGTCTGCACATCACTGGGCGTTTAAGAACATTCAAGAGGCATCCGTGGATCATGCTCATGAGACGGCATCAGGTCACGAAAAGTAATAGAGCAAGGCAGTCTCAGCTTGGAAGTCGGGTAAAGCGGCACATGAAGAGACATGCACGGCAGGGAGATGACATTCTCTCTGCTTTTTTTTGCCTCATACTTGCATGATCGGATCAACCCGAAGCCGTTGTCTTCAGCATGCTGCGTTAGGTATTTGCTTTCGATTGCTTTGTATCTGTCGTTTTTTTAGGAAGCCTTATATTGAAGGAGTGTTTACAATTACTTAACTTTTATAGATAATCATTTAATTATATAATCATTTACAAATATTAAGGAGTGTGAGAAAATGAACAGCAAAGCGACTCGAATTTATTTTCTTTGCGGTCAAAACCGTTGTCGCAGCCAGATAGCAGAAGCTTTTGCCAAGTATTATGGCGGAGAGCATGTCGTCGTGGAAAGCGCCGGGTTGGAGCCACCCAATACACTGCATCCTTTTACGATTGAAGTCATGCAGGAGGTGGGGATCGATCTTTCGCAGAATGTTAGTAAAAAAATAGATATGAAATTTTTTATTTCCGCTAACGCGATTGTCAAACTATGTGAGCAAGTCGTCGAGCGTTGCCCGATCGTACCATTTCATATCCGAAACGAAGAATGGAACATTACAGACCCCTTGGCGATTGAAGGTTGCACTCTACAGGATGTTAGGGCGGCACGTGATGAAATCCGGGAAAAGGTCATTGGTTTATTAAAAGGGATGAATATCCCTGTCGTTTAGAAAGGAGTGGCAAGCATGATTTCGATTGAAGAGATGGCCGATGTACTAAAGCTGCTGGGCGATAAGAACAGGCTTACGATTGTCGCCCTGCTGAATGAGCAGGAACTGTGCGTGTGCGAGATCGTTGACCTGTTACAAACGAGTCAGCCGAACATTAGCCAGCATATGCGCAAATTAAAAGACGGCGGCCTCGTCAAAGAGACCAAAAGAGGGCAGTGGGTATACTACTCCTTACATGTTCAAGACAAGCCCTATATCGCAGAAATTCTGAACCGGATTCCTTCGCAAAAAGAAAAAATTCAAACGACGATCTGCGAGCAGAATGATTGTTGCAATTAATTCAGGAGGGCTTTTATGGTTTACATCGCTTTTCTTATTTTTTTACTCACCTTAACGTTTGTGATTTGGCAGCCAAAAGGATTGAATATCGGCTGGTCTGCTAGCGCCGGAGCCATTCTCGCATTAATTTTCGGTGTAGTCAGCTTCGCGGACGTCGGTACCGTTACCGGCATTGTTTGGAACGCCACTTTGGCGTTTGTTGCCATAATTTTAATCTCGCTGGTGCTCGATGAGATCGGATTTTTCGAATGGGCAGCGTTGCATATGGCGCGGCTTGCACGCGGTAACGGACTGCTCATGTTCGTCTTTATCGTGTTGCTGGGATCGGCTGTCGCAGCTCTGTTTGCAAACGACGGCGCGGCCTTAATCATAACACCGATCGTGCTTGCAATGGTACGCGCGCTTAAATTTGAAGAAAAGATGATTCTTCCGTTTATTATGGCAAGCGGCTTCATTGCCGATACAGCTTCTTTGCCGCTTGTCGTAAGCAATTTGGTGAATATCGTATCGGCCGATTACTTCAATATCGGTTTTGTAGAATATGCGAGCCGTATGATCGTTCCGAATTTTTTCTCGATCCTGGCCAGCCTCCTGGTGCTTTATTTGTATTTTCGTAAAAGCATTGCGAAAAGCTACGATCTCTCCGAGCTAAAAAAGCCGGAAGAAGCGATTAAGGACAAGAGATTGTTCCGGCTATCCTGGGTTATACTAGCAGCTCTCCTCATAGCCTACTTTGGCAGTGAATTTTTATCCGTTCCCGTGTCGATCGTTGCCGGGATTGCGGCGATTGCTTTCCTTATGGCTGCGAGAAGAAGCCCTGTCATTCAGACGTGGACGCTCGTCAAGGGGGCTCCTTGGGCTGTCGTCATCTTCTCCATCGGTATGTATGTCGTCGTGTATGGACTCCGGAATGTCGGTCTTACCGATGCATTGGGCAGTGTCATTCAAGCAGTTGCGGACAAAGGACTATTCGCTGCTACCGTGGGCATAGGTTTCTTAGCGGCAATCCTGTCCTCGATCATGAATAACATGCCGACGGTCATGATTGACGCACTTGCCATACAAGGTACGCAAACGGAAGGCTTTATTCGCGAGGCACTGATCTATGCGAATGTGATCGGATCGGATCTGGGGCCGAAAATCACCCCGATCGGGTCTTTGGCAACCTTGCTCTGGCTGCATGTGTTAGCGGCGAAAAACGTGAAGATCGGTTGGGGGATGTATTTTAAGATCGGCATCCTTTTAACCGTCCCCACTTTGTTTTTTACTCTCGTCGGTCTTTTTGCGTGGCTTTATTTGCTTCAATCCACGAACGTTAATGTATGGCTAATCATCGTGACTATCACAGTAGTTCTTGCGATTGCTGCCATGATCGTCGTGAAGTGGGCATTAGGTAGAGGAAGTCAAAGAGTCTAACCCAAATCGGAAATCAAAAAGGAGACATGTACGATGGAGAAGAAACCTCTTGTTTATTTTTTATGCACCGGCAATTCGTGCAGGAGCCAGATGGCGGATGGATTTTTAAAAGCGTTGGGCAGCGAAAAATATGAAGTGAAAAGCGCAGGGCTGGAGGCGCATGGCCTAAATCCGCGTGCGGTCCAGGTGATGAAGGAAGCCGGCGTAGATATAAGCCGGAATACGTCCGATGTGATCGATCCGGAACTGTTGAATCGCGCCGATTACGTGATTACGCTGTGCGGACATGCTGACGAGCATTGTCCCGTGATCGCTAACAAGAATGTAACCAAGTGGCATTGGGGTTTTGATGACCCAGCAAAAGCAACCGGAACCGAGGACGAAATCATGGAACAATTCCGGACTGTCCGGGATTCGATTCAAAACCGGATTAAGCAATTTGTAAAAGAAGGGAAGTGAACGTCTCCTATGATCAAAAGGATGCATGTTGCTTTGAACTGTACCGATCTGAAGAAGTCTCTTGACTTCTATCGGGCTTTTTTTGGAGCAGAGCCAAGTAAAATCAAGGATAACTACGCTAAATTCGAGCTCGGGGAACCGGCCCTTCATTTTTCATTAAATGTCCGCCCTTTCGAACAAAAGGGTGTATTGAACCACCTGGGTTTCCAAGTCAATAACACCGAAGAAGTGCTCGCTATGGGGGAACGGCTGCGTCAAAGCGGGCTTCTGCTCATTGACGAGATGAATACGACTTGCTGTTATGCGGTTCAGGATAAAGTTTGGGTATACGATCCCGACGGAAATGCCTGGGAGATTTTCTACACAAAAGAGGATTCCGAATTTGAATCGGCGGGAGAAGCCCGGGACTTGTCATTGTGCTGTGCTCCGCCATCGGCACCGGTTCAGGTGAAGTTCGAATCTTTTAAAAAAGGGGTATAGTCCATGATTATCGAAAAATCGTACCATGCTCTAATTCCGAATCACATATTTATGGGTGGAGCAGCAGACGTGGAATCCATGGTAAAAAACGAAGGCATTGATGTTGTTGTTGATCTCCGAGGCGAAGCGACTGAAAGCGCCTATCCGAGTGACCGGGTGCAATGGGTTCAGATCCCGTTAGCGGATCGTTCCAGCCAGCCCCAGGAAGAAGCATTTCGACAAGCTATCCAAGCGGTGACAGAAGCATACCGCCAAAATAAAAAAGTAGCCTTTCATTGCGGTGGAGGAAAAGGAAGAACCGGTACTGTCGCCGCTGGAACATTGCTTGGTCTAGGGTTATGCCAAACGGTCGATGAGGCTGAAGCCAAAGCAAAAGAAATACGAAACGTGATCGAATTGAAACCGGCACAGAAAGAATCGCTGTTGAGATTATACCCAAACCAATAAACTTGAATGAAACCACTTGTATGAGAAAGTGGTTTTTTCTTTTGGTACAAAACCAAATCACAGGTAAAAATA
This sequence comes from Paenibacillus sp. MAH-35, assembly GCF_058135425.1. Lineage (NCBI taxonomy): Bacteria > Bacillati > Bacillota > Bacilli > Caryophanales > Paenibacillaceae > Paenibacillus > Paenibacillus sp. MAH-35. The sequence goes on along the minus strand of NZ_JBYUPU010000046.1, from coordinate 4,710 downwards.
ATAATTGCAATTTGCAAGTATGTACGATATAACTATTGCAGGAGGCGAAAGATCATGGAAAATACTCGCGAGCTGTTTCAAATCATGACCCGCCGATTTGGTTTTCTAAATAAAAACTGCTGTACAGCCGGTGGTATGGACATTTCCTTGATCCAGAGCCACATTCTTTATGAGATTGATCACCAGCATAAGCCGTCCATGCAACAGGTAGCAGAAGCATTAGGCACCGACATTACAACTTTTAGCCGTCAAGTCCAGTCGTTAATCAAACTGAATATGGTGAAAAAGGTTCCCGATCCGGAAGATCGGAGAGTGTACATTCTTTCATTGACCGTACAAGGGAAATTCGTTGCAACGACGATCGACCAGCAAATGAATGCATATTTAAACGAGATTCTCTCACACATGAACGATTTTGAAAAAGAGACTGTTATTCGTTCGATCAAGCTGCTGAATGAGGCGATGGCAAAATCCAGTTTATGCTGCACAACCCCTATGGGGTAATCTTTTTTATTAATAGTTGCAAAATGCAAATAAAATGAGGGTGATGACAGTGGCTGAGGTAGTATGGGACACAATCGTAATCGGGGGAGGGCAGGCCGGTCTAGCTTCCGGATATCATTTGAGCAGGAAGGGCCTAAAGTTCCTGATTCTTGAGGCGAGCGATCAGCCGGCAGGTTCGTGGCCTCAATATTATGACAGTTTAAAGCTATTTTCACCGGCACGATTTTCCTCTTTACCCGGAATGAAGATCCAGGGGGACCCCAATCGGTATCTCGGGAAAGAGGAAGTCATTCGTTACTTACAGGACTATAGGGAAAAGTATCAGTTGCCAGTTAGATTAAATAAACGTGTGGTGTTCGTGGAGAAAATCGGTGATGTGTTCACAGTCCATACAATGACCGGGGATATGTACCAGACAAGAACGATAATTAACGCGACGGGTTCCTTTCACAATCCGTATACCCCCGTCATTCATGGGAGAACTGAGTTTAAGGGCGCGATGATGCATTCCTCTGAGTACCGCAATCCCGATCGTTTCAGAAATAAAAGGGTGCTGGTGGTTGGACGCGGCAATTCCGCCGTGCAAATTGGCGTAGAACTGGCAGAGGTAAGTAACACCTCTTTAGCTGTATTGCAGCCGGTGCAGTTTATGAAACAAAGGATATTGGGCCTGGATCTGCATGTTTGGATAAAAGCAATCGGCTTTGATACTTTTCCATTTTGGCGTTTAGGGAAAAGGGCCCCTAGCCCAAGCAACGTGATCGATTTGGGGTTATATCAGGAGCGGATTAAAGCAGGTAAGCCTGATCAACGGCCGATGTTTACGTCGTTTTATGCCGATGGCGTGATCTGGAGCGATGGGACAAAGGAGCCGGTAGACTCCGTTATCTTCGCCACCGGGTACCGCCCGAATCTCTCTTATTTCAGCGGGATAGGGGCGCTTGATTCCGCGGGAAGGCCCTTGCAGGTAGCTGGCGTAAGCAGTTCCGTGCCTGGACTTTATTATGTAGGTTTGGAAGGTCAACGCTCATTTGCTTCAGCTACTTTGAGAGGGGTGGGGTCGGACGCAAACTACGTAGTACGGAAGTTACGGCATCATTTAAGGAGCCTCTCTAAAAAGAGCAACTGATACCGACCTGCGCGGAAAATGGTCATGGAATATCCGATGGTCTGCAAGCCGGTTTCCGGTCTCTGGAACGGGGACTTTCGGAATTGCCGACGTGTAAGGAGCTCGCAGGACACGTTGTCCGCCAGGCCGTTCCTGGCTAATCCGTCTTTCTAATAAAACGAACGAGCAGCATCAGAAACAACAGGATGTGGTAAAGCGTTCCCGCCACCGCAAGCAGAAGCGCAGCGAGCGGGTCGGACGCGAACCCGGCGAAGTAGGCTTTGGACGACCAGTAGGTCGGAAGGACGGCGCCCAGCGCCTGGATCGGGAACGGAATAAAATAAGCGATGACAGGGCCGAAAACAAGCAGTCCGACTCCCTTGGACAACGCCATGCCTTCCACTTTGTTGGATGCGTAAGCGCCCAGAAACAACGACATAACCGGTGCGGACAGCGCCGCCATCGGCAGGATCGTCAACATACTCCACAGGCGCACCGGGACTAACCCGGAACAGGTGAGTATGAAGACGCTGTAGACGACGGACAGGAGCACCGGCAGGAAGAGCCGATACCGCAAATATCCTCGTTTCGATAAAGGCGTAACCGCATAATAGTCGATCAGCTTCTCGTCCCGCTCGTCGAGCATCAGGAAACCCGTCATGACCCCCAGAATGAGCGGTGTCAGAAACAGCGCGATACCCAGGATCAGATCATAATGGACGGCCAGGTCGAAGCCGGTCCGTTCCTCCAGAAGCATGGCGCCGGCCGGGACTCCGAACCGGAGCACAACTAATAGAAGCAGCGGCGCGAGCAGATAAAAGGCGAGCATAGGGTCCCGGGTCACATGCCGCAGATCCCCGCGAATCAGATGAAACGTTCGGTTCATCGTCCTTCGGCTCCTTCCCCGATTTTATAAACGAGAAACCGGTAAACAGAGTTCCGGGTCCAGCCATAAGCGAGCCCGATCCAAGCCAATAGCAAAACCGCGCTATACAGAAGCTGAGCCGGACTTGGAGCGGAGAAGGGCGCGCCGATGAGCAGAAGCGATCCGTAGGTCGGCAATACCGCAAGCAGCGGGCTGCTCCATATTCCGGCCGTTTCCAGGACTGGCAGCATGAACAGTAGTGTCGCAAAGGTAGACAGGAAGAAAAAGCCGTTTAACGTCTTCACCCGCACCGCAACCCCGAGACCGATAAACGTAAAAAACACCGAGGTCATGGCTACGCCGATTAGCAGCCATATGGGATTCGTACCGAAGCCGAAGGCAGAGGCGTGGATGATCCAACTGGTAGCAACAGACAGCACCGATAGCGATAGCGTTTTGGACCAAATATACTCTTCCGGCGTATAAGGTGTCACAAATAAGCTGTCGTGGATGCCTTGCCCTTTCTCAAGCAGGACGAGTCCGCCGATAAAGAAAAAGCCGAGCATGCTCGGGTCGGAGAACGTGAGCAGGATGTTCGTTTTCTCCAGGTAGCTGTCCGGCAGCAGCTGCATCAGGACGATATAGGCCACAGCGACGAGGGAATAAGCGTAATAAAAGCCGTGACGGAATTGCAGCAGAACATCGTATCGGAACGCCGCAGCCAACCTCATCCCAGACACCTCCCCGTAATGTTCACAAATATATCTTCCAGGGAAGCTTCCTGGGTATGCATCGTCTCGATAGTTCCGCTGCGGAGCAGCCGGATAAACGCGGGATCGTTGCCGATCGCCCGCAGATCGAACGAGGCTCGCTTGAGCGACGAATCTTCCTTGTACTCGATTTGGACTTCCTTCCGGCCTTGGCGAACCTTCAGCTCGCGGGGGGAATCGATCAGACGGATGTCTCCGTCTACGATGAAAGCGACGCGGTCGCACAGCTCTTCGGCGGCGCTCATGTTGTGGGTGGTCAGAAGAATCGTTGTGCCTTCGCGTTTTTTCCGGAGGATCAGCTCCTTCAAGCTTTTGGCATTCACCGGGTCAAGTCCCGATGTCGGTTCGTCCAGAAACAGCAGGCCCGGTTTATTCAGAAGAGCCCGGCACATGTTCAGCCGCATTTTCATTCCTTTGGAATAATCGGCTACTTTCCTATGAGCGTACGGTTCCAGCCCGAGCATGGCCAGCAGGTTCTTCGGATCTTCCGTCTCACCGGAATATAACGAGCGGAATAAATTCAGATTCTCGATGGCCGTAAACCGGGCATAAAAGTTGGGGAACTCGAAGGCGACGCCGATATTCTCATAATAATCGCTCCGGACCTCCCTAAGCTCTTTGCCCATGACGCGAACGCTTCCTGCATACGGCTTGAGGACGCCGATCAATATTTTTTGGATCGTGCTTTTGCCGGCTCCGGACGGGCCCAGAAATCCGAAAATTTCCCCTTCGCGAATCAAGAAGTCGAGCCCTTTAAGCGCAGGCTCCTTAACTCCCGGATACCAAAACTGCAACTGTTGCACCTCAATCATCGGTTTCCTCCTCTTCGGCAATCAGGCCGTCCGCCACAAGACGGATGAGCAGTTCGATCGTATCCTCGTATTTGTCCTCGCCGATATGACGTTTCTGCAGGGCGAGCAGCACAAGCGAACGAAGCAGACTAACGATCGTTTCCGGATGTGCCTGGATCATGACCCCGTGTTGCTGAGCCAGCTCGAAAATCGGAATGAAAAAACGGGAGTCGCTGTCAAAATGCTCCTTCAGCTTCTCCTCGGGTATCCCGCGGAACAACGTCTCCATGCTGTCGTTGTCGTAAAGTTGGCGGATGAGCGGATGGGTCTCCATAACGGCGAACGATTCCCGTAAAAACCGTTTGAACAGCGGCCGGGTCAGCTTCTCTGCAGATATAAGCAATTCCAGCAGACGGCTGCGGATGGCATGCTCCTCCAGCTGGAGAATTTCCAGATACAGCTCCTCCTTGGAAGCAAAAAACATATAAAACGATCCTTGCGCGATTCCTGCGGATTTGGTCAGGTCCGTGACGCTCGTTTTCTTAAGCCCGTGCACCGAGAACAGCTGGCGCCCATTCTCCAGCAACCTGCCGCGGATAAGCTCTTTTTCTTTGTCGGTGAATTTGCGCATATGCGGATGACACCTCTCTTGAAAATATATGAATATATTTA